>NZ_JAUBTQ010000016.1:0-136363 GCF_036702515.1 Microcoleus sp. BROC3 | reverse complement strand
CTTAGGACAATTCATCGACTTGACTGAAATTCTTCAAGGTTCTGACCTCAAGTTTACCATTACTATGCACTACTACCTGCCGAAGTAATAGATACCCATAAAACCGCCCCTCAAGCTGCCCTAATTAGCAAGCTGAACCCAATTATTAGGGGATGGTCAAACTATTACTCGACAGTTGTAAGTAAGGAAACCTTCTCAAGGGCTGACCATTTAGCCTACGATAAATTAAGAGCTTGGGCAAGAACGAGGGGAAAAGGGAACATCAATAAGGATAAATACTGGCGAACAGTAGGCGACCGCAATTGGTGTTTTAGTACCGAGGACGGAATAAAACTAACACAGCACTCAGATACGCCAATCGTAAGGCATATCAAAGTAAAGGGTGTTGCTAGTCCGTTTGATGGAAACTGGACTTACTGGAGCAAGCGTAGAGGTGAATACCCAGAAACTCCTAACAGAGTTGCATCCTTAATCAAGCGTCAAAAGGGTATTTGTTCTCACTGTGGTTTGTACTTTACCAGTACAGACATTGTAGAAGTTGACCATATTAAGCCGACTTCGTTAGGTGGAAAAAACACCTATGACAACCTACAACTTCTGCATAAACACTGCCACGACGCAAAGACAGTAACAGATGGGTCAATACACTCTAAAGAAAGTGTCAAAATCCTATAGCGTGTCTTGAATCGTATCCATAACAAGGATGGAATTATCAAGGAGCGGAATGATGCGAAAGTATCACGTTCCGTTCTGAAGGAGAGGTAGAGGTGGCAACGCCTCTATCGACTCTAACTACACCGAGCTGTGACAGTTGCGTAAGTGCTGGTAATATTGAAGACGGATTGAGATAGATTTTAATGGTTGACTGAAAAAAGCAGCTTTCCCAAAATTTAAGACTAGCAAAAATGCTTAACGGAAAAAGTTAAAAACTAGAAAGCTGAACATCAGGGTTGCGACAGCAAAATCCCCAACATAATAGGTAAAACTGATGGCGACAGACATCCGACACCAGCCGGAAAACGGCTACCACTCAGAACCAGCTCAGCCTTCCCCAAGAGACAATCTCAATAGGCGATCGCCCATGCGCCTCCAGAGAAGCCTGAGTTCTATTGAAACCTGGGGCTTTAGCCTGGTTTCTCATCTCGGTTGGCTGAGCCTTGCCCCGGCGATCCAAGGTGCTCTCGGAACTGGGGCGTTTTTAGTCTGCTTGCCTGGAATGCTCGTCGGCATGATGCTGAACTTGCAAATGAAACGCTTAGGCGAGCATTGGCCAGACATAGCCGGAGGAACGCCCAATTATACCACTCGTCTGCTGAAAAACTACCCGGCTCTGGGACTTTATGCAGCCCTCGGATATTACATTGGCTGGGCTGCTGGTGGGGCGTTCAACGCCATCCTGCTCACAGACACGATCGCCACCAACTTCGAACCATTAGGGATTACTTTTTCAAAGCGGTTATTGCAAATTGGATTTACATTACTACCCTTGATTGTGGCTTTGAGCGGCACTAGGGCGTTAAGCATCCTACATTTATTTTTTATTGTCCCAGCGATTGGATTCTTATTTACTTTTTCTGTTCAAGGGTTAGGCTGGTTAGCTTTCTCTCCAAACAGTCCGGGCTTTTTTCCCACCACCCTGCCGAGCGTCAGCTTTGTGGACTGGGTAAAATGGTATTTTTTTGCAACATATATCATTTATGCCTGTGAAACGGCTGCCTCATTTGTGGCTGATAGCCGTCGTCCAGGGGAAACGCTGCGGTTTTTGAGAATCGCCACGGGTTTTATGCCTCTGGCCTTTCTGGGGGTTTCCTGGATTATCATGCGATCGCCCATCACTCCAGAGATCGCCGCCGATCCTTTCTCCAGTCTCATAGTAGCAGCCCGAGCTTTCTGGGGCGATTCAGCTCCCCTGCTCGTAACATTCCTAGTGATCTCCGGCTGGCTGCTTTCTTCGGCAACTTGCATTTCCATCAGTCCCCGCATTTTGTATCAACTTGCCGTAGACGGAAAGATTTCCCCCGTCTTCGCTGTGGTGTCCCGACGGGGCGTTTTTGGCCCTGCCCTGATGGCTACACTATTCGTAAGCCTGTTCTTTCTAATTTGGGGGGACTTAGCTCATATAGTCGTCGTGGCAGGTGTTGGTTACCTTGTCTCGATTATGGCAGTCCATCTAGCACTGTGGCTGCAAAGAAAGCGGCGAGAGGTTCTGTGGCCGTGGTGGTCTCTAGGCTTCTTTATGATAGAGACGGTTGTTTTGGTTTGTGGCGGATTGGCTTGGGGGTGGGAAGATTTCATCCTGGGTCTACTGTGTCCGATCGTCTTGTGGGCAGCGGATGGGGCGATGCGACGCCTAAACTTTCCCCCCTTCCATGCGGAGTGGTGGATTAAACTTTACAGGACGCAGAGCAATCGCCTGGTCGCAGATTTTGTAACGTTTCAGGTGGTAATCCTGATTTTACTGGTCTGTAGCGCTGTGGCGATCGGTTGGGGTTCTGGGATCAGATTAAACGCTAACTCTAGTGTTGGTTCTAATCTTTTGCTGGCGCTGCTTTTGTTAGTTGCTTTTGTGGCGGTGGCGATCGCCTGCTGGACGAGTTTACCCCAAGTCGTCTCAATGGATGAAGCACGAGAGGGAGCAGAACAGCTATTTACCATTGCCCTAGATGCGATCGTAGTGCTGGATGAAAAAGGTGTAATTCGTCAGACTAATCCCGCTGCTGAAAACGTCTTCGGAATCAATTCTAATAGGCTAATTGGGTCTTACCTGAACAAATTATTACCCGGATTAGGGGCTCAGCCAGAAGAGTGGCTCAGTCGCAGCGAACAAACTCTCAACCAATCCGATCGCGACTCGCGCATTCTAGAAGTTGCCATCTCAGACCGATTCTCTCAAAGCGCTTCGACAAACAATCAGGATCTGCAAGAATATGTGGCGATCGTCCGCGATATCACCGATCGCAAGCAAGCCCAAGAAGCACTGCAAAAAGCTAATGAGGAACTAGAAATCAAAGTCGAGGAGCGTACCTCTGAACTCACCCACACTGTAGAGCAATTGCAGAATGAAATTCTACAGCGCCAGCGGATCGAAGAAAATCTCAGAGCTATGCAAAATCAGATTGTTGTCCAAGAAAAACTAGCTTCTCTGGGTAGTTTAACAGCCGGAATTGCCCACGAAATCAGGAACCCTTTAAACTTTGTCAACAATTTCTCAGAACTTTCTGCTGAATTAACCGAAGAACTGTTTGAAGAATTAGAAAATCAAGGAGAACGGTTAGAGCCAGAAACCAATGAATATATTGCCGAGCTATTAACCGATCTCAAAGGAAATCTTAAAAAAATTCATCAACACGGTCAAAGAGCTGACAAAATCGTGGGCAATATGCTGTTGCATTCGAGAGGACAAAGCGGTCATTGGGAAGCCACAGATATCAATAGTTTATTGGCCGAATATATCAATCTAGCTTATCACGGGATGCGAGCTAAAGAAACTGCTTTTAACATTACCATAGAAACCGACTATGACAATGACATTGGCCGAGTAGAGGTCGTGCCACAAGACATAGGTAGGGTGTTTCTTAACATTATTAGCAATGCTTGCTATGCAGCCCATAAAAAGCAACAAGAAATGGGGTCAGAATTTTCACCTATACTTGACGTGAAAACTCGAAATCTGGAAGGTCGGATTGAAATCCGCATTCGCGATAATGGCGCAGGTATAAAGCCAGAGGTACTCGATAAAATTTTCAATCCATTTTTTACGACAAAGCCACCAGCAGAAGGTACTGGTCTAGGTCTTTCTATCAGTCACGATGTTGTCGTCCAGCAACATCGCGGAGAACTAAAAGTCGAAACAGAAGTAGGAAATTACACAGAGTTTATAATTACATTGCCGAAAAAAACAGCAGAAATCAAGGAGTAAAAAAAATGAAAGTAATGGTTGTAGACGACGAGGAAGGTATTCAGTTATTGTTCAAAAATTCGGGTAAGAATCAGTGTAAAAGATCGTGGGGCGGGATGACGAGCGAGGTAAGAAAGCGACTGTTTAGTCCTTTCTTTACAACTAAACCTGTGGGTGAAGGCACTGGCTGGGGATGCTCCATCAGCTATCAGATTGTGGTGGATAAGCACGGCGGAGATTGGAGGTGTTTATCGCAGCCAGATCGGGGTACAGAATTTGCGATCGAGATTCCCACTAGGCAGAGCGATCGGGTAGAGATGAAAGCGAATTAAGGGGAGTTAAACAAAAAATCAGGGTAAAGCCTGGTAAAATCTAGCTCGCGATCGCATTTTTTCAATTTCTTTGTAATACCGGAAGTCCCTAAACACCCAACGACTTAGCCGAAGCCCTTAAGGGCATAGCTAAAATAACGCGAAATTAGCAAAAGCCAGAAGTCAGAAATAAAATGTAATATTGAAGATGGATTGAGATAGCTTTTCATGGTTGACTGGGAAAGGCAGCTTTGCCAAAATTTAAGAGTAGCAAAAATACTTAACAAAACAAAAAAAAGTTGAACTCTCTAAAGCTGAACATCGGGGTAGCGATTGCAACATCTAAAAAATAATAGGTAAAATTGATGGCGATAGGCATCCGACACCAGCCGGAAAACGGCTACCACTCAGAACCAACTCAGCTTTTCCCAAGAGAAAATCTTAATAGCCGATCGCTCATGCGCCTGCCTCGAAGCTTGAGTGCGGTGGAAACATCGGGCTTTGGACTCACCGGTCACGCCAATTGGTTTACTATCGCCACAGCCATCCAAGCAGCGATCGGGCCTAGCGCCATTTTCGTTTGGTTGCCCGGTATCATCATGGGTATGATGCTCAACCTACAGGTAAAACGCATCGGTGAGTATTTCCCAGACATGGCTGGGGGAACGCCCAACTATACCGCCCGACTGCTGAAAAATTATCCGGGTCTGGGAAGCTATGCAGCGATCGGATACTTTTTAAGCTGGGTAGCAACACTGCCAATTTCTGCGATCGTACTGACGCAGCTAATCAAAGTCAACCTCAATAGTTTAGGTTTTAGCTGTCCAGAAACTTTACTAAATATTACCTTCACGCTCCTACCCTTCATTTTGACCTTCAGCGGCACTCGCGCCTTAAGTATTCTGCACGCCTTTTTTGTGTTGCCGACAGTCGGCGTATTATCCGTTTTTTCCATTTATGGTCTATTCTGGTTAGCTTTTTCCCCAAACAGTCCCGGATTTTTCCCCGCAACTTGGCCGCCATTCACCTTTATTGACTGGGCTAAGTGGTTTTACTTTGGTACATACATCTTCTACTGCTGTGACTCCGCCGCCAGTTTCGTAGCGGATAGCCGCCACCCTACTAAAACCTTGCAGTTTCTCAAAATTTCCGCACTGGGGATGCTGCCTGTGATTTTAGGAGGCGCTTGGGTACTGATGCGCTTGGCCACCGATCCTGGTCTGAAAGATGACGTATTCTTGAATTTATTAGCTGCCTGTCAGGTATTGTGGGGGCCCGGGGTTCCCTCCCTCGTCACGTTTCTGGTGGTCGCTAGCTGTCTTCTGAGTTGCGCGACCATAGTTTCCAACTGCCCCCGGATGTTGTACCAACTTGCCGTCGATGGACATATTTCGCCAACATTCGCAGTTGTATCCCGACGCGGTGTATTTGGATTTGGGCTTGTCTTAGTTTTGGTTCTGAGTTTAATCTGTCTAGCTTGGGGAAATGTCCCTCGGCTTGTGGCGATTACTAATGTTGGCTTGGTTGTGTGCCTGACACTATTCCATCTATCACTGTGGCTGCGGCGGGGTAGTCCAGAAGTTCGGTGGCCTTGGTGGTCGCTGGCCTTCTTCATAGTAGATGTGGTGGTGCTGGTAGTCGGAGGCTTGGCTTGGGGCTGGCAAGACTTTATCATTGGGTTGTGTTTTCCCCTTGCCATTTTGGCAGTAGATGCAGGGATAAGTCGCATTGCCTTTGCCCCCTTCCATCCGTCGTGGTGGATTCGGCTTTACCGCAACAGAAGCCAGAGCAAAATGCCAGATTTTGTGGCATTTCAGGTTGTAATTTTGATCTTGCTGATTGTCAGCGCCGTCGCTGTCGGCTGGATTTTTGGCATCAGATTATATGCTAACTCTAGTGTTGGATTGAATCTATTAGTAGTGCTGGTTTTGTTAGTTGCTTTTGTTGGGGTGGCCGTTGCCTGCTGGACGAGTTTACCCCAAGTCGTCTCAATGGACGAGGCACGAGAGGGAGCAGAACAGCTTTTTACCATTGCCCTAGATGCGATCGTAGTGCTGGATGAAAAAGGTGTAATTCGTCAGACTAATCCTGCTGCTGAAAGCGTCTTCGGAATCAATTCTACTAGGCTAATTGGATCTCACCTGAACAAATTATTACCCGAATTAGAGACTCAGCCAGAAGACTGGCTCAGTCGCAGCGAACAAACTCTCAAGTTGTCCAATGGAGACTCGCGTATTCTGGAAGTTGCCATCTCCGATCGATTCTCTCAAGACGCTTCCCTTTCCAATCAGGATCTGCAACAATATGTTGCGATCGTCCGCGATATCACCGATCGCAAGCAAGCCCAGGAAGCACTGCAAAAAGCTAATGAGGAACTAGAAATCAAAGTCGAGGAGCGTACATCTGAACTCACCCATACTGTAGAGCAATTGCAGAATGAAATTGAAGAGCGCCAGCGGATCGAAGAAAATCTCAGAGCGATGCAAACTCAGATAGTTGTCCAAGAAAAATTAGCTTCTCTGGGCAGTTTAACAGCAGGGATTGCCCACGAAATCAGAAATCCATTAAACTTTGTCAACAATTTCTCAGAACTTTCTGCTGAATTAACAGAAGAACTGTTTGAAGAATTGGGAAATCTAGGAGAAAGGTTAGAGCCGGAAACCAATGAATATATTGCCGAGCTATTAACCGATCTCAAAGAAAATCTTAAAAAAATTCATCAACACGGTCAAAGAGCCGACAAAATCGTTGGCAACATGCTTTTGCATTCAAGGGGACAAAGCGGCCATTGGGAAGCCACAGATATCAATAGTTTATTGGCCGAATATATCAATCTAGCCTATCACGGGATGCGAGCTAAGGAAACTACTTTTAACATTACCATAGAAACCGACTATGACAATGACATTGGCAAAGTAGATGTTGTGCCACAAGACATAGGTAGGGTTTTTCTTAACATTATTAGCAATGCTTGCTATGCAGCCCATAAAAAGAAACAAGAAATGGGGGAAGGATTTTCACCTATACTTGACGTGAAAACTCGAAATCTGGACGATCGGATTGAAATCCGCATTCGCGATAATGGCGCAGGTATAACGCCAGAGGTACTCGATAAAATTTTCAATCCCTTTTTTACTACAAAGCCACCCGCAGAAGGTACTGGTCTAGGTCTTTCTATCAGTCACGATGTTGTCGTCCAGCAACATCGCGGAGAACTAAAAGCCGAAACAGAAGTAGGAAATTACACAGAGTTTATAATCACATTGCCCAAAAAAATAGCCGAAGTTAAGGAGTTTAAAAAATGAAAGTAATGGTTGTAGACGACGAGGAAGATATTCAGTCATTGTTCAAGCAAAAATTTAGAAAAGAAATCAAATCAGGGCAAATTTATTTTTATTTTGCCCTGTCGGCAGAGGTAGCTTTAAACTACTTAGAAACCCAGGAAAAAGCGTCTATTGTCTTGATTTTATCCGATATTAATATGCCTGGTATGAATGGGCTAGAACTGCTGAAGCTGATCAAAGAAAAATTTCTCGATCTAAAAGTTTTTATGATTACCGCTTATGGAGATGAGAGAAATTACCAAACCGCTATGGACTATGGAGCTGATGGCTATATTACTAAGCCCGTTAACTTTGACGAATTAAAAGAAAAAATATTCACAATATGGAGGAGCCACAATTAGCTTAGGAATAAAAATCAAACAACTTGCATGCACAAAACTTCTAGGAGATAAATATGCCAATTAAAATACTATTTGTGGATGACGAGCTTGATTTAGAATTTCTGATTTGCCAAAAATTTAAAAAAAATATCCGCACGGCAGGATGGCAGTTGTTTTTTGCTCATAATGGCGTAGAAGCCCTGGAAAAATTGAAAGAACACCCGGATCTAGATATGGTAGTGACGGATCTTAATATGCCTGAAATGGATGGCCTGACTTTACTCTCTAGACTTAATCAGATAGATATCCCCCTGAAAACAATAGTTATATCAGCCTATGGCGACATGAAAAATATAAGAAATGCGATGAACTTCGGTGCCTTTGATTTTCTGACTAAACCGATAGATTTTCTGGATTTAGAAATTACCATCAACAAAACGCTGCGCGACGTGCAACAGCTAAAAGAAAACCAGCGCTTGCGGCAATCAGAAGCTCGCGCTAGAGAACAAGCTCAGGATTTACAACAAAGTCTGCAAGAGCTAAAAAAGACCCAAGCTCAACTGATTCAGACTGCAAAAATGTCTTCTTTGGGTCAACTGGTTGCGGGGATTGCTCATGAAATTAACAACCCCGCTAACTTTATCTCTGGCAATATTAGCCACGTCAGTGATTATATCCAAAACCTACTACACCTGCTGCATCTCTATCAGCAGCAGTACACCCCTCCCAGTTCTGAGCTTCAAACTGAAATCGAAGCCATAGATTTAGAATTTATGATAGCAGATTTATCCCAAATTCTGGCTTCGATGAAATGTGGTGTTGACCGTATTCACAAGATTGTTTTGTCTTTACGCAACTTTTCGAGGCTCGATGAAGCTAACATAAAGTCTGTTGATATTCACGAAGGGATCGAAAACAGCCTGCTGATTTTGAATAATCGACTTCAAACAACGACAGCGCGTCCAGAGATTCAAGTGATCGAGGAGTACAGCAATCTGCCTTTAGTGGAATGCTATGCTGGAGAACTAAACCAGGTGTTTATTAACATTCTTTCTAATGCGATCGATGCTTTGAATGAGTACAATAAACAACGGTCACTAGATGACATCTTCGCTCGCCAACTCGCCCTTACTATTCGCACTGTTCTGCTAGAGGAAAACTCCCGTGTCGTCATTCAAATTGGGGACAATGGGCGGGGAATGACCGCAGACGTGAAAGACCGTATTTATGAACCTTTTTTTACTACTAAGCCTGTAGGTCAGGGTACTGGTTTGGGTCTCTATATCAGCTACCAAATTATAGTGGAAAAGCATGGGGGCGCATTGAAGTGTGTTTCAGAGATGGGGGAGGGAGCGGAGTTCTCGATTGAAATTCCAATCAGACAAACTAAGGCTGAACTTGATTTGAGCTGATCGATCGGCCTCTACCAAACGAGAGAGCTTATTACAGCCGTCCGGTTTGCAATTGTATAAATAAGCCTTTTCATTACTCCTGCCATAATCTATAATAGAACTTAAAGTATATAAATATTATTCGGGTAATTTAATTAATCAAAGGATAAAAAATGTCGTCTACAACCGAAAGGGTTCGCAATATGCCAGCTAAAATATTATTTGTGGATGACGAACCCGATTTAGAATCTTTAATTGCCCAAAAATTTAGAAAAAAGATCCGCACAGGAGAATACGAAGTTTTTTTTGCACATAATGGCGTAGAAGCGCTTTCCAAGTTGCTAGAACAGCCGGATATAGATATTGTACTGACAGACATTAATATGCCAGTCATGGATGGTATGGCTTTGCTAGCGAAACTTAACGAGCTAGTTACTATGGTCAAAACAGTAGTTATATCTGCTTATGGCGACTTGGGAAATATTAGAAAGGCGATGAACGGTGGGGCCTTTGATTTTTTGACTAAGCCTATAGATTTTAATGATTTAGAAATTACAATTAACAAAACATTGTGCCACGTGCAACAGTTAAAGGAAAACGAGCGCTCCCGCCAAGAAAGAGAGGAGAAATTGCGGCAGTCGGAAGTGCGAGAGCGAGAAAAAGCTATCCAACTAGAAGTCGCAATGCAAAAATTACAGCGCACCCAATCTCAGCTTATTCAGACTGAGAAAATGTCTAGCTTAGGACAGTTAGTTGCTGGTGTTGCCCACGAAATTAATAATCCTGTTAATTTTATTTATGGCAATTTAACTTATGTCAATGAGTATACTCAGAAGCTATTGGATTTAATCAACCTTTACGAACAGTACGATGCCCATCATCACCCTGAAATCGAAGCTTTAATTCAAAACATAGAGCTAGAATTTATCAGAGAAGATCTGCCTAAAATGCTATCTTCGATGAAAGTAGGGGCTGAACGTATCCGTCAGATTGTGCTGACGTTGCGGAACTTCTCCCGCATTGACGAAGCTGAGATGAAACCCGTTAATATTCACGAGGGCATCGACAGCAGTGTAGTCATTTTGCAGAGCCGGCTCAAGCCTAAGCCGGATTGTCCACCTATTCAAATTATTCAAGAATACGGAGATTTGCCGAAAATAGAATGTTATGTGGGTCAGTTGAATCAGGTATTTATGAATTTGCTGAGCAATGCCATTGATGCCTTGAATCAGTATGATAAAAAACGCAGCCCGGAGCAAATTAAAAACGACCCAAGTACGATTACGATTCGTACTTCTATGCTGAATCAGGATTGGGTAAGAATCAGTGTGAAAGACAATGGGCTGGGGATAACAAGCGAGGTAAGAACCCATCTATTTAGTCCTTTCTTCACAACTAAACCTGTGGGTCAAGGCACTGGTTTGGGATTATCTATTAGCTATCAGATTGTGGTGGAGAAGCACGGCGGAGATTTGAAGTGTTTATCACAGCCAACAGAGCGGGGTGCAGAATTTGTGATTGAGATTCCCATTAGGCAGAATAATCGAATAGAGATGAAGGAAACTTAAGGGGAATTAAACAAAAAATCAGGGGAAAATCTGGTAAAGTCTATAATCGCGATCGCACTTCCCCAATTTCTCTGCAATGTCTGAAGTCTCCCAAACACCGAACGACCTAGCTGAAGCCCTCGATAGTAGATTGTGAGTCCTTTATCAACTGTCAACTTGTCATATCATGTCCGGTCGATTGACCGTAATATCCCGGCCGGGCGGGTTTTTGAGATTGTCAATTATTGGCAGATATTGGCAGGTTTACCCGCCACTACCTGATTTCGGGCGAAGCGAAGCGGAGGGAATCGACCGGACATAATATGAGGTGTTGGCGAATCTGACTCTTGAGCCTTGACCAACAATTGTCAATTTTGTTGAGGTAGGCGTGAATAGGGTGGTAGGTACAGCAGTTTACACCCGGCATTTTGAATCAGTTGCTCAATCCTCCCCCCTTTATGGAACGCGGCATTATCCATCACCACCACCTGTCCTGCTTTTAGTACCGGAACCAAACAACTTTCCAGCTTTCGTTTCAAACACTGTTCGATTACACGCACCGACGACCGTAAAAGGGGCTATCAAGTTTTGCTGCCATGGGGCATTCGGTATCGTATTCACCCGACCCTCCCGTCGAGAAAGATTTGAGTGCATGGAAGCGTTGCCCTCGTTCATTCACTCGCACAATCAAACTGGTCTCGGTTATCCATTCGGTGATTCGTCAAGATAAACAATCTTGTCCGGGAATAGGGCAGACAACTCGGCTAAAAAAGCTTGCCGCTTGGCTTCATCCCGCTCTTGGAATGCCATAGGTCTTTTTTTTGATCACAAGCCAATTTTTTTCGACGCCCGTGAAATAGTGCGATCGCTAATGCCATAGTCCCAAAGTTTTGCCATCTCCACTTCGGTTTTATCCCCATGCTTCTTAGCTTGCCTCGCGGAATTTTTCCCAGTCGGTAATAAGAGTGATTATATTAGGATATAAAAATTTACAATTTTTAATGTTCAGGGTTACAAATGTACGATATAAACACAACGTAAACGAAAACTATGTTTGGACAGGTTGTCATGGATACACAAAAGTTAGTTGCGGCAATAGAAGCTGAAATAGAGAAAGAGGGTCGATTCCCTGAAGAAAAAATCTTCCTCAAGCTTTTAAAAGAGGTTTGGCAGGTGGATTGGACGGTAGCTCCCTACGATGTGTGGACTCACATGATCGAGTGGGACATTCCTTATTTTCTGCGCTTTATGGGAGTGGATCAAGGAGATGAGGAGGCGGAGGAGCAATTAATCCAAGATTGGATAGCATCAAGGACACAGTTACGAGCTAAAAATACCGGGCAAGATTGGAGACAGCGAATCGTTACCTTGATTAACGATGTTAATCACTTGCGGGTCGCTGCAAACTAAGATGTCTAAGTTCCAGTGAAGTTGTCAGTAACTCAGTATTTAGTTTTACACCGTCCTATCGCCTCCTCTCCTAACTTGCAAGGGTTGTAGGTGCAGTTGTAGCGGTTATAACTCGTAATATCATGTCGGTTCAATTAACCATGATTCCTGTAGGGGTTCCCCTCGCCAAGATATTGAATATAAACGGGAAAACCTGTAAACCCGCCCCTACCTTTAATCGCGGTCAATCGATCGGACATGATATCAGTGTCCCGGACTGGCACATGGTGAGGCGTGAGGGCGCCTTCACCACGTGCCAGTTGCAAGTTTTGAACTAATAATTAATGACTAATGACTAACGATTATCTTCCTCCGACTACAACATTTTTAATCCGCAAATGGGGGCCGCCGACACTTACGGGCAAACCGCTCTGGCCGCCTTTACCGCAACCGCCGTAGGCATAAACCGAGTCGTTTCCTATCGACTCAATATCCTTTAAAGTCTGAAATACATTGCCGCTTAAAGTGACATCGCTGACCGGTTCCGCCAATTTGCCGTCGCGAATCATAAACCCTTGAGCCGCGGCAAAGGTAAACATTTCGCCGTTGGTTTGTCCTCCCAACATCCGCACTGCATAAACTCCTTCGTCAATGTCGGCAACCATTTCGTCAAAAGAATGTTCGCCAGACTCGATCGCAGTATTAGTCATCCGCACCAAAGGCATAAAAGTAGCGCTCAGAGCCCGGGCATTTCCCGTCGGACTTTCGCCCATTTTGCCCGCAGTCTCGCGATTGTGCATCCGAGCCGCTAAAACTCCATTTTTAATTAAATGCTTGCACTGAGCCGGCACGCCTTCGTCGTCGTATTTCAAAGTTCCCGGCAATCCCGGCACAGTTGCGTCGTCAATTACATTCAATTGTTCGATCGCCACAGGCTTGCCCAAAGTCAGCAATTCCTGCATTTTCTGGTTTTCGTAAATGCCGTCAGCTTCCGACAAATGACCGAAAGCTTCGTGAATAAACACCCCCGACAAATAAGGGTCTAAAATCACCGGATACTGACCGCCTTTCACCGATTTTGCCTCTAGTTGGCCCACAGCTCGAACGGCAGCACTTTTAACACGATCTTCAATATTTGTCAATACATCGTAATCCGATCGCGAGTGAATCGACTCAAACCCTTGGCGGACGACACCGCCCTCGCCGCGGGCGATCGCTCCGAAACGGCCCGTCACGTCCAAGCGCTCTTGAGCGATGCAAGTACCTTGAGAATTCACAAAATAAGTAATCCCGAATCTGTCGCTGTAACCGGCCATTGTCGTCTGAATTCGCGGGTCGTAATCTAACAGCAACTGGTTGTAAGATTCGAGCAATTTCCGCTTTTCGGCTAGAGTAATAGAGCGCGGGTCGCGGCCCAATTCCACCGCTACATAATCTTGAATCGGGGTGACATCTGCTAGTAAAGTTTTTTCGCTGCCAACCAAACGAGACTGAACGACAGCTTCTTCAATGCGGTCTTTTAACTCAGCTAAACCGTTAAAAGTTACAAAACTCCAGCCGCCTTTGTGACAGGCGCGGATGCCGCCTGCGAGACTGAAACTCCGGTTGACAGCATCTAACTGAGGGCCGCGAAAACTAATCGCAGTTGACTCGCTTTGTTCGAGGCGAACTTCCAGATAATCCACGCGATCGCGGTAAGGTGCGATCGCTTCCATCAACTGTTCTTGCATCAAATTGCCCCTATGAATGATTAGCCGTAGCGCTGAAAAAAATATTGCTAACCCTATTTTAGCTAATAACTCCCGTATTTCGGGTGCGCGCTGCCGTACCACAGCGGTGGGGCACGCGCACCCTACCCGATAAATGGCGAGTCAACCAATTTTAGATTTTAGATTTTAGATTTTAGATTGATCCGTCCTGAGCCTGCGAAGGAATGAATCCGGGGGCTTATGACCACATTACTTTCGGTCAGTCGATTTGAGATTTAAAACTTTGTTCACAGAATATATGATTAGAGGCAAGCCGCTCGCCCACGTTCGGCGGGCGTCCTAGAAGACCCAAAACTCGCGCTAGCTTGCGAAAAGTCCGGTATCCCCGAAATCTTGGATTTGCTTAGAGAAATCAAACTAAACTAAATCTATCTAAAGACCTAAAAAAATACCTTAACCCCCGGCAGATGGAATACTTTAAGGTTAAAAAATTCCAAATTTCACCGTATTTAGCAGCTATTTCGGCATCAATAGCAATTTTGGTCGGAGTTGGGATTTTAGATCGATCGGAACAGCGGCGGTTTTTTCAGTACAACCGCGCTAGCACCCTCGATCGGCTCAGCACAGTCCGTTCTAAGCTGGAAGGCTCTTTGAATTCCCGGCTGTTTTTGATGCGGGGTTTGGGGGCTTACCTTTCCAATAACCCAAACATCACCGAAGCCGAGTTTGCAGCGACGGCGAGAATTCTGATGGCACAGCAAGCCGGCATTCGCGCCATAACTTTAGTTAAAGGCACGACGGTCGCTTACATTTATCCGCGAGAGGGAAATGAAGGGGTGATCGGCGTTGACTTGACGGCGCTACCCGAACAGCGGCAAATGGTCGAAGATGTCATTAACACCAGAAAAACTTTGCTTGCCGGGCCCGTGAAATTATTGGAGGGGGACGAGACGTTCATCAGCCGATCGCCGATTTTTCTCACACCCTCGGGTGCCGAGCCCGAAACAGGAGTTTACTGGGGCTTGACAGGCCTGATCGTAGACAAAAATTCCCTGATTGAGGAAGCAGGACTCAACGACTCTTCAGCGAAGCTGCAATACGCTCTGCGGGGCAAAGACGGGAAGGGAGCATCCGGCGCAGTGTTTTTCGGTAACGGGTCAATTTTTCAGGACAATCCCGTGATTCTGGAAGTGACTTTGCCCAACGGTTACTGGCAGTTGGCAGCAATTCCGGCGGGGGGATGGCCTGCGAATTCGCCGTTTCGGGGGTTGCTGCTTTTTGGAGGCGAGTTGCTGGCACTTTTGAGCGGGGTAGCGGTTTTTAGCTGGGTGTACGGCCGTGCGAAACTGCGTTCGAGCGAAGCTAAGTACAGGCAACTCGTTGAGAATGCTAACAGCATGATTGTGCAGTTAGACAGTGAAGGCAAGATTACTTTTTTTAACGAGTTTGCTGAAGCTTTTTTCGGGTATTTAGAAGCAGAAATCATCGGCAAAAGTGCGATCGGCACAATTATACCGAAAACAGATTTATCAGAAAGTGACCTCGCGGCAATGATTAGAGACTTTTTGGCACAGCCGGAAAAATACTTCCAAAACGAAAATGAAAACATCCGCAGCAATGGAGAAAGGGTGTGGATAGCGTGGACAAATAAACCTTTACTAGATGCGAAGGGAAATTTGGCAGGACTGCTTTGTATCGGGACGGATATTAGCGATCGCAAACAAGCTGAAATTGCCCTGCAAGCTTCTGAATCGGAACTTAGAGCTTTGTTCGCTGCCATGAACGACGTAATTTTTGAACTCGATATTGAGGGACGGTTCCTGAAAGTTGCCCCGACAAATCCCGAATTATTATACAAGCCGACGGCGGAATATGCCGGTCAAAAAATCAGCGATTTATTCCATCCAGAAATGGCAGATTTTTTTCTGGAGCAAATTCGCACCGCCCTCGCTACAAATCAAACCTGTACTTTTGAATATCACCTGGAAATTGCCAGCGTACAAAAGTGGTTTGCCGCTACCATTTCGCCACTGAAAGAAAACACGGTTCTGTGGGTTGCCCGCGATATTACGGAGCGAAAGCATACTGAAAAGTGGCATATAGGTCAAAAACAAGTATTAGAAATGATTGCTAAAAGCGCTCCTTTGGAGGATACTTTAACTGCTTTAATTAAAGTTATAGAACAGCAATATAAAAATGTAAGGGGTTCGATTTTGCTTTTAGATAAAGACGGAAAACACCTGCTGCACGAAGTCGCACCGAGTTTACCTGAGAGTTACAATACTGCTATTCATGGAATAGCGATCGGCCCGAATGTCGGTTCCTGCGGTACTGCTGTCTACCGTCGCGAACAGGTGATAGTTACAGATATTGCCAGCGATCCTTTGTGGGAAAATTATAGAGATTTAGCTTTAAAATATGGACTAAAAGCTTGCTGGTCTACTCCTATTTTATCATCTCAAAATCAAGTCCTGGGAACTGTGGGGATGTATTATTCTGAGCCACACACTCCCCAAGACTTTGAGTGGGAACTCATAGAAGTGGCAAGAAGTTTAGCAGGAATTGCGATCGAGCGCAAACAAGCAGAAGAAAATCTGAAAAACTTGAATGAAGACTTAGAAAATAGAGTGATAGAGCGGACATCGGAATTGAGCAAAGCTTTTAAGCAGTTGCAAACAGAAATTACCGAACGCCAGGAAGCAGAGAAAGAATTGACGGAAAGCGAGAGCAGATTTCAGAAACTAGCAGCTAATTTGCCGGGGATGATTTATCAATGTTTATTGCGACCAGATAACTCTGTAAATTTTCCTTACGTGAGTGATGCTTGCCGAGAAATGTTTGAATTAGAACCCGCAGCAATTCAGCAAAATTCTGATTTGTTAGTAGATTTAGTTCATCCCGACGACAGCCAAAATTATCACGAGTCCGTTGCGATTTCTGCCAAAAATCTGCAACCTTGGCAGTGGGAAGGAAGGCTAATTTTGCCCTCTGGAAAAATTAGATGGTTTCAGGTGATTTCCCGTCCCGAAGCGAAAGAAAACGGCGATATTCTTTGGGACGGTATCAGCATTGATATTACTGCTCGCAAACAAGCTGAGTTAGCTTTGCAAGAAAGCCAGCAGTTCATTCAAAAAGTAGCCGATGCTACTCCCGGTATTTTGTATCTCTACGACTTGGAAGAACAGCGAAATATCTACACTAATACTTCAATGTTCGCGCTTTTGGGCTATACCAGCGACGAAATTACAGCGATGGATTCGTCACTCATGCCTCAGTTAATACACCCTGAAGATTTCCCTAAAATTGTGAAACATCACGCGAGCTTTGCAGGAATTGAAGATGGCGAAACTAGGGAAATTGAGTACCGGATACGGGCAGCAGACGGTCAAATTATGTGGCTGCAAAGTCGGGATACTATTTTTAGTAGGAATGCGGACGGTCAGGCTAAGGTAATAATTGGAGTTTCCCAGGATATTACGACTCGCAAGCAAGCAGAGGAAGCACTGCGGCAAAGCGAGGAACGAGAAAGAGAAAAAGCTCGAGATTTAGAGTCAGCGCTGCTGGAATTGCGATCTACTCAAACTCAGCTCATTCAAACAGAAAAAATGTCTTCTTTGGGGCAATTAGTTGCCGGAATCGCTCACGAAATTAATAATCCCGTTAACTTCATTCACGCTAACATTGATTATCTCAAACAGTATACAAAACAGTTGCTCGATCTGGTGACTCTTTACGAACAGGAGTATCCAGAACCTAATGCAAAAATTGTCGCTCGCGTTCAAGAGATTGATTTAGATTTCATGGCGGAGGATTTAAGAAAAGTTGTGGGTTCAATGCAGGTAGGAACCGAGCGCATCCGGCAAATTGTGTTGTCCCTCAGAAACTTCTCGCGACTGGACGAATCGGCAATGAAGCCGGTCGATATTCACGCGGGAATTGAAAGCACTTTGTTAATTTTGCAGCACCGCTTGAAGAGTCGGGACAGCCGCCCGGAAATTGAAGTAATTAAGAAGTTCGGGAAACTGCCGCCGGTAGAGTGCTATGCGAGCCAACTGAATCAGGTGTTTATGAATATTATTGCTAATGGAATTGATGCTATTGAAGAACGATATCAAAAGTTATCGCTTCCGGAAGCTGAGACAAAAAGCGGTCGGATTGCTATTTGCACTGGTGTAACGGCGAAGAACACTGTGATGGTGGAAATTTCCGATAACGGTACGGGCATTCCGCAGGGGATAGTCGATCGAATTTTTAACCCGTTTTTTACTACAAAAGCTGTGGGAAAAGGTACGGGGTTGGGAATGTCTATCGCCCACTCGATTGTCGTGGAAAAGCACAAGGGGAAGATTGAGTGCATTTCGTCCATAGGATGCGGAACGACTTTTCAGATTGAGATTCCGATCCACAAAGTGTATAAAGACTAGGATGCGTCAGTCGATTTTAGATTTTAGATTTTAGATTTTAGATTGACTCCACAGTGGTAGGGTGCGTCAGCAGTTGTTGATTTTCAGGGGCGGAGCGATAAGCTGAGGCACCCTACAAATTAACGACTAAAATAGATTGAAGCTGCTAAGGAAGCGGTGCTGCATCAAACCTTTAAGTGTATAAAAATTGACATGATGGGATTAATCCTGGAAGCGCTCGAAGCAATGGGACACAATGTCCGCTGGATGTCTTGGAATTTGTTTTTGAGTTTAGTACCGCTGGGCCTGAGTTTTTGGCTGTTCCGCAAACCCCGATCGCGCTGGCTGCTGTGGGGTACTGCCTTTCTCCTAGGCGCTACTTTTTTGCCCAGCACGCGCCATGTTTTGAACTATCTGAAGCACATTGTGCAAGATGTGGGCAAAACTTACCTTTTGGGGGCGATCGCGATTACCCTGGCGCTGATGGCTTTAGACATCTGGGTACTGCGGCAGCGCGGAGTTCGCTCTCTCCGCTGGTGGGGCGGTTTTTTCTGGTTTATCGCATTTTTGCCCAATGCGCCCTACGTTTTAACTGATATCATTCACCTGATCGAGCAGATTAAAGAGGGGAACTCGGTGTGGACTGTGACTCTAGCTTTGATCCCGCAGTATCTGGCGTTTATGCTGATCGGGTTTGGGGCTTACGTGCTGTCGGTGATGAATTTGGGTTACTATTTGAAGCAACAGGGTTGGAGTAAATTTATCCTGGCAACGGAGATAACTATACACGCACTTTCGGCGATCGGCATTTATTTAGGGCGATTTATCCGCTTCAACAGTTGGGACATTCTGACTAACCCCGATGCGCTGGTTAACACCGTAATGAACGATTTGATTGGCAAGCGTCCGGTTTTAGTAATGGCTGTAACCTTTTTAGTAATTGCTGGTTTGTATTGGGTAATGAAACAAGTAATTTTAGGAGTTAGCCAGCGATTTTACAGGAGCCAATCGCAGTCCGAGTTGTCCCCCGAAAGCGCGAGTTCTTCCAGCTAGAATGATTTGAGATTGGCTCCACAACTAACGTCCAAACTTTTTTGCTCTCCCGCCGCCCGAATTTCTATACAAGTGTAGCAACAGCCCTGACGATGAGGAAGTTTTTAACTGTTGAAACTCTTGCTTTTATTGTATTGGGCATAGATGCCTTCCGATCCGACTGCCGAAAGACTAATGCTATATCAGTCTTTCGGTTATACCAAATTGTTAGCTAAACTCTTGAATAAATTACTGCGGCAAGGGGTAATAAAACTTGATATGTTAGAACAGTCGAAGTAGTTTTGTAAAAAGTAAAGATGAATCGATTTGACCGTCAATTGTGGGAAAGATTTATTGCGATCGCCCAACCTTACTTTTATCCTTTAGAGCCGGGAGGCGGCAGAATTTTTTTAGGATTAGTGGCGCTGTTGTTGATATTTCTGTTCGCTGCGATGTTTGTGGCTGTCAGTGTTGTCAGTTTGGGTGCTCAAGTCTTATTTCCAGAGGCTTTTAACGGGGTTGCGGCTGGCTTAGCTACTTTGATTAAAGGGATTATATACTCACCGAAAATTGCGATTGTTGGTTTAATGCTAATTCTCCCAATGGCTGCTTTTGTCTTTTTTAGAAGCAAGTTGATACCGCGCTGGAAGCAGTGGACAATGTTAGCTCTGCTGCTATTTTTGTCGCTGTCAGTTAGCGGGATTAACGTAGTCATTAGCTATATTAGTAATTTTTTCACGACAGCGCTGGCTGAAAAAGATCAGATTACTTTTTGGCGGTTTATGTGGGTTTATGCTGGAGTGTTTATTATCGGTACCCCGATAGTTGTTATTTACGGGTATACCCAAGATAAACTGGGATTGTACTGGCGAGAGTGGATGACTGATAGTTTCCTGGGTAGTTATTTTCAAAATCGCGCTTATTACGAAGTAAATTCTCAGAAAGAAATCGACAATCCAGACCAGCGAATAGCTGAAGATATCAAATCCTTTACGAGCACGAGTTTATATTTTTTGCTGCTGATGTTGGGAGCAGTTATTGATGTTATTTCATTTACGGGTATTCTTTGGTCTATTTCTAAAAATCTTTCGATAGGACTAATCATTTATGCTGTCTTTGGGACGACAGTTATGGTGACTTTTGGCAAAAAGTTGATATTTTTGAACTTCAATCAGCTCTCCACAGAGGCTGACTTTCGCTATGGATTGGTTCACATTCGGGACAATGCAGAATCAATTGCTTTTTACCGGGGAGAAGCACAGGAATCTGTTCAGGTAAAACACCGATTTTTAGAAGCAGTTCGGAACTTTAATTTCCTAATTGGTTGGCAGCGGAATCTGGGATATTTTAGAGTTGGCTATAGATATGCAACTTATATTATTCCATCTTTATTCCTGGCTTCTATCTACTTTGCCGGTGAGATCAGATACGGCGACATTACTCAAGCTGAATTTGCTTTTCGTCAGGTTTCAGAAGCATTTTCTTTGATTGTATATAATATTGAAAGCTTGAGTTTATTTGCAGCGGGAATTAATCGTCTAGCTACGTTTAATGAGTATTTAAAACATGAAAAAAATGCTGTTAAGTTCGACGAAATTAGAACAATCGATACAGTAATAAGTTCGCAATTGACATTGGAACACGTTACTTTAGATACTCCGAAGCATCAAAAGACTTTAATTAGCGATTTGTCGGTAGCCGTGTCGCCAGGGGAAGGACTGTTAATTGTCGGTCAAAGCGGTGCTGGGAAGAGTTCTTTGCTGCGAGCAATTGCGGGTTTGTGGGAATCGGGAACGGGCCGTTTGGCGCGGCCGGAACTCGGAGAAATGCTGTTTTTGCCGCAGCGTCCTTATATGATTTTGGGTAGTTTGCGATCGCAACTTTTGTATCCCAACACCAGCAGCGAGGTTGATGAGGAAAAATTGCGCCGCGTTTTGGCATCAGTAAATTTAGCAGATTTGCCCGACAGATTGGGCGGTTTTGATGCCGATTTAGATTGGGGTGAGATTTTGTCGCTGGGAGAACAGCAGCGTTTAGGTTTTGCTAGATTGTTCTTGACGGAACCGAGATACGCTATTTTGGATGAGGCGACAAGTGCTTTGGATTTGAAGAACGAGCAACATTTATACGAGCAGTTGCAAGCCACTAAAACTACGTTTGTAAGTGTCGGCCACCGATTGAGTTTAGCGAAATATCACCACCAGGTTTTGGAACTTGTGGGCGATGGAAGTTGGCGGCTGCTTTCGGCCCAAGAATACCGCGCTAGTGCGAAGGTTTTTGGGTGATATAGCGCTGCTTTCAGGGATTGTCAATCTACCCGGTTGTGGGGAAAGCGGTGGGTGGAGGCGCGGTTGGAGATTTATAGTTGGGTTGTACAGATTAATCGCCGCGCCTCCACCCACCCTACAATAGGTTCTACTAAAGTTGTATTCTTTTTTTGAAGTGGTATCACGATCGATCATTTGGTATAAATATCTAAAACTGCCCCAACAAAAAGCAAGCTGAACTTTGGCAGATTCGATTTAATTGCTCGCCCGCGAGAACTCACACAATATAATAGAAGATAGATTTTTAGTACAGGCGAGATTCCTACCTTGACTACTCCGATTCCTCAAAACTTTGTGCAAACGATCGCCAAGGATCGCGGCGTCACAGATGCCGAGTTAGAAACAGTTTTTATGGCTCTCGACGGTCAATCTACGGCGACAATTGCAACCAAGCTTGGCATTAGCGACATCGCGGTTCGCAAAAGACTCGGCGAAGTTTACAAAAAGTTTCAAATCGGGGGGAACGGCCCTGGAAAGCTTTCGGAATTGAGGCATCAGTTGCTGTTTTCATACCACACCGATCGGGGAACGAGCGATTTTAGTCGAGGTAAAGGATCTCTATTCAACCTGGCGGCCGGGGGCCGACAGCAAGATTGGGGTCAAGCACCGGATGTTTCGGTTTTTTACGGACGGACTGAAGAATTAACTACTTTAAAGCAGTGGATCGTATCAGATAATTGTCGCTTGGTAGCGCTGCTGGGTTTGGCTGGTAGCGGCAAAACAACTCTGTCGGTGCAGTTGGCAAAACAGCTACAGAATGAGTTTGATTTTGTGATTTGGCGATCGCTGCGATCGACACCAGCACCATCCGACTTCCTAAGTAACTTAATTGAACTTTTTTCTAACCAACAAAAACCCGATCTGCCGCTAGCCGAGCCCTCGAAGATGATCGACCTCAACGGCCAAATTTCGCGCTTGGTCGAGTATCTGCGCAAGCACCGCTGTCTGCTAATTTTAGACGATTTTGAAGCGGTTCTCAGACCCGAAGAACTAGCGGGACACTACCGCGAAGGCTGGGAAGGATATCGAGATTTAATTGTGCGGCTCTGTGAAGTCAATCACAATAGCTGTGTAGTGCTAGTTAGTTCGGAAGAACCTACGGAACTGGCTTTGCTGGGCGGAGAAAAAGTTCGGTCTTTAAAACCTGCGATTTCCGAGGAAATTGCCCGGGAAGTTTTCCAAGAAAAAGGTTTGTCGGCTCAATATCTAGAGTGGAAAATCTTGTTATCCCGGTACGGAGGCAATCTGTTAGCGTTAAAGATTGTAGCGACAACAATTCACGAGTTTTTTGAGGGGAATGTTTTAAAGTTTTTGGAAGCAACGGCGTTATTTATTGAAGAACATATCAGCAATTTGCTGGCCCAACAGTTCGATCGGATGTCGAGTTCTGAACAAGAGATTGCCTACTGGATGGCTATTGCTCAAAGCCAGATTTCTCTGGCGACTTTGCGAGAACAGATGTTGGTCAATTCCTCGCTTTCGGATTTGCTGCAAAATCTCGATTCTCTGGGTCGTCGCTCGCTGATTGACAAAATCAGTGAGGGTGGGGAAACTGTTTTTCTGCTTCAGCCTTTGATCGTGCAATATGTGACCGACAGATTAGTCGAGCAAATTCGATCGGAGGTTTTGGAGACAGTTAAGACGCAAGGAATAGAAAGAATGGGGCTGTTGAAAACTCACAATTTGAGCGTCAATATTGCTAAAGGACAAGGGGGGAAAGAGGCTCGAAGCCGCTCTATTTTAGAATTAGTAAAAAATCGATTGCAAGTGTTGTTTTTGAAGACGACAGGCTCTGAAGAACCGCTAAATATCTTGAATAAAGTTGCCTCCGAGCTGGAGGATAAATCGATTCTTGAGGTGGGATATGCTAGGGAGAATCTGGCGGCAATTATTTCGGAACTTCAGTCTTAAGAAAAAAGCGATCGCCCTTTGACAAAAGCGATCGCCCAATTTTCAACACAAACAGAATTCGATAAAATTATTTGACAATTCCAAAAACCGATGCAGATTCAGACCCTGTAATTTTGCCCAAAGTCGGCGCTTTTTGAGCTTGGGCAATTTTGGGAACCAAAAATCCCTTCGCATAAATCTGAGGATTGTCTTGAGCGATTTGGATATAAGATTGACGGACTGTGGCGTTCACTGCCACAGTCTTCGCGTCGTAAACTTGCATCGCCATGTTGGGATAAAAACCAATGCCGACAATCGGTATCAAAAAGCAAAATGCGATCGCCACTTCCCGAGGTTTAGCATCAATAAACGGTGCATCACCAGGCAAAACGCAACTATTACCAAAACAAACCGCTTCATCCAGATTGTTTCTCTGATTTTGCAAATTTAGATCCTCAAGGTCGCAAGCCGCTAGTGTCCCACAGTTGTAAAATAACTGTCGCAGCATCGAGAGCAAATAAATCGGCGTCAAAATCAATCCCACTGCCGCCAGGAACACTGTCACCGCGCGGAAAGAACCGCTGTACATATCGCTAGTTGCGACGCCCACAAACACTGAGAGTTCGCTAGCAAAACCGCTCATTCCGGGGAGTGCCAAGGATGCCATCGCGCCTGCGGTAAACAAGGCAAATACTTTCGGCATGACTTTTCCAATCTCGCCCATCTCGTCCATGATCATTGTATGGGTGCGATCGTAAGTAACGCCAGCCAGGAAAAACAATACTGAGGCGATTAAACCGTGGGAAATCATTTGCAACAGCGCCCCGTTGATTCCCAAATCCGTGAAGGAAGCAATACCCAGCAGCACAAATCCCATGTGAGAAATCGACGAATTCGCTAAGCGGCGCTTCATGTTCGATTGGCCGAAGGAATTCAGCGCGCCGTAGATAATATTGACCACGCCGAGCACCGCCATAATCGGTGCAAAGTAAACGTGTGCTTGGGGAAGAAGTTCCAAATTCAGGCGAATCAGTCCGTATCCGCCCATTTTCAGCAACACACCTGCCAGAATCATCGACACGGGAGAAGATGCTTCACCGTGGGCGTCAGGTAGCCAAGTGTGGAAGGGGAAAATCGCCAGTTTCACACCGAAGGCAATCAGCAATCCCGCATAAAGCAGTAATTCTAAACCCAGTGGGTAGTCCTTCAAGCCTAGTTCTACCATGTCGAAGGTGGGGGTGCCTCCGCCGTAGAATGCCATTGCTAAGGCAGCTATCAAAATAAAGATGGAAGCGCCCGCGGTGTAAATCAAGAATTTGGTAGCTGCGTAGCGGCGGTTTTGTCCGCCCCAAATCGAGATTAGCAGGTACACCGGAATTAGTTCTAGTTCCCAGACAATGAACAGCAGCATGATGTCTTGGGCGACGAACACTCCTATTTGTGCGGAGTACATCACCAGCATCAGGAAGTAGAAGAGTTTCGGCTTGCGATCGACTTCCCAGGCTGCAAAGATTGATAGTGTCGTCACCAATCCCGCCAACAGTACCAGCGGAACTGAGAGTCCGTCAACGGAAACAGACCAGTTGAGGCCTAAAGAAGGTATCCAGGAATATTGTTCTACGATTTGGAAACTAGAGATACTCGGATCGTAATGAGTCCAAAACACCCAGCACATTAATAAAAAATCTGCAATACCTACGCCTAGCGCATACCAGCGCACGGTTTTGCCGTCTGTATCGGGCAGAAAAGGGATGGCGAGGGAAGCTAGGAGGGGTAGGATGACTATTGCGGTCAGCCAAGGAAATTGATCCGCTATCATGATAGTGAGAATAAATACTTAGTTGGAAGTTACCAAGATTATAATACTAAATGTAATCAAAAATTAAGATTTGTAAATAAATCTTTTTTTTAGAGATATGCGGAGTTAATCCGCTAAACACAACTTGCTGCAAAAGTCAAGAAGTTTTGCAGTTATTTAGTCATTAGTCGCAGTTTAGCGGTTGACAATTACCGATGACCGATTACTCTGTTGCCATGCAGTGGAAAACTGTGGTAAACATTCAGATCGATCGAGATAAAGTCAAGAGTCGATCGGCAAAAGATGCAATTAAAGGGAGATACGCCAATTGCGATCGCCATTTTTCCGGTATTCCCCCCTCCCCGTAAAAAGCCCCCGCCAATTGTCCGTAAACCGCACCAGTAGTATCCGCATCGTCGCCCAAATTCACAGCCAACAAACAGCCTTCGGCAAAAGAAGAACTGTTGTAAAACGCCCAAAGTGCCGCCTCCAAAGACTTGACAACATAACCCGTACCTTTTATTTCAGGAGGTTGTCGCAGTTTAAAAGAACCCGCCGCAATCTCATCAATCTCTGCCACCAGCGGATTTGCTGCCCAATATCCAGAAATCGGACAATATCTTTCCGAAAGCAACACATCTTTAGCAACTCCATTAACCGCCCCCGCAATTAAAGCACCAAAATAGCGGCAAGCATCCACACAAGTAGCAGCAGCGTGAGTAGTTCTCGAACTTTGTCCAGATTTTTCTATGACTTCCAAAGGATTTGTAGCATAAAACAAAGGCACGGGAGCCAAGCGCATAATCGAACCATTTCCAGCAGTCCCAGCATCCGTAGAACCACAGAAAGGTTTTCTTGTATCTTCAAAATTCCAAAGAGCTTGCTGCACCGTATTGCCAATATCAAAACATTCACCAGTGCTGCTCAAATGTCCGTCTGTACTCCACCGCAGATATGTTTCTAACTGATGGACAGGATCGAAACCTTGTTTCTCAATCAAACTTTCAGCCAAACAAAGCGCCATCGAAGTATCATCAGTCCACTCGCCCGGTTGCAGTTGAAACGGGCCGCCGCCAACCATATTGTTAATAGGCGCAAACGTTCCAGGGCGGCAGAACTCTAAAGTTGTTCCCAAAGCATCGCCCACTGCTAAACCTAGAAGACTGCCGCGATAACGTTCTATTTGTTGCATAACGTAATTTAAAATTAATAATTAGTAAGCGCTATTGAATTCAAAAATATTTTTATCTGCATCTGATCTGCGTGCATAACAATCGATGCCAAACTTGTCAAATTCTATCTTTCTCTCTTCTCCTAATTCTCTTTCTCTGTGTTCTCTGCGTCCTCTGCGGTTCATTTAAAAAAAATCTCGTTCACAATCGATACCAAATTTGTGAACTTCTCTCATTCTCTCTTCTGAACTCTTAATTCTCTTTCTCTGTGCCCTCTGCGCCCTCGGTTAATTAAAACAAAATCTTGTTCACAAACGAAATAGAATTGCCCTAACTGCCGTTAAAAATAAAAAAACAAGACTTTCCCCCCAAATGCTGAGCCAAAAGACGACTCAGGCTAATATTGATGTTAACCTGTCCCTACCCGAGATCAAACTGTCCCATGACACCCGATGCCTCCGCCGCAGCCGCTGCTGCCGCCCCTCAATCAACACCCGAAGTCAGCTTGGAGTTGCAAGTCCGACTCAAGACAGAAGACGGACAGCTACTGTTGCTACTCCCCCCAGAAACCAACAGCGAACCTGCAACAGCTTCCGCCTCGACTTGGACTGAACTTTGGCAGCAGCTAAAAGTCAGGCTGAATGCGGGAGAACGCTTTTGGCAGCCAAACGCAGAAGTACAATTGATGGGGAGCGATCGACTTTTAGATATCCGCCAACTGCAAGAAATCGCCGATGCCCTCTCCGAAGTCGAACTGCAACTCAAACGAGTCCACACCAGTCGCCGCCAAACCGCCGTTGCTGCTGCTACGGCAGGCTATTGTGTAGAACAGCAGCCTCCGGTTTCTTCCCTGAATAAAGCCGCAGCCGAAAAACCGCAATCCCTGGCGGAACCTTTATATTTGCAGATGACAGTGCGATCGGGCGTAGAAATTCGTCATCCAGGCACCGTCGTACTTTTGGGAGACGTAAATCCCGGCGGCTCAGTCATCGCCGGAGGCGATATCCTAGTTTGGGGCCGTTTGCGGGGAGTCGTGCACGCCGGTGCCGGTGGCAACACCAAAAGCGTGATTATGACCTTGCAGATGGAACCGATGGTGATTAGGATTGCTAAGTATGTTGCCAGAGGCCCAGAAACCTCACCCGCTCAATTTTTCCCGGAAGTCGCCTACGTGACGCCTCAAGGGATTCGGATCGGTAGAGCCTCTGATTTTGACAAATCGCAGTTAGTTGGGGGTAATGAGTAATCGATAATTGGTAATTGGTCATTGTTAATGGGTAATTGTTAATACTATTTCTCTTTAAGCCTGCACTAGATCATTTTTGCCTTGGGTAAATCAGTCACTAAAAGACGATTTGAAAAATCAGTGCAAATTCATAGATAATTAGTAGAACTAGGAGAGTATTGAGTGTTGAGTTAATTCACTGAATAACAGATTACTGCAAAATTCCCAAAGAATAATTGCCAATTATCAATTACCAATTCCCAATTACTAATTCCCAATTACCAATCACCAATTTCCAATTCCCAATAAATCTAAAATCGCTTATGGCTCGCATTATTGTTGTTACATCAGGGAAAGGCGGGGTAGGAAAAACCACCTCCACAGCCAATCTCGGCATGGCTTTAGCTAAGCGGGGGCGCAACGTTGCCGTAATTGATGCCGATTTCGGTCTCAGAAATTTAGACTTGCTGCTGGGCTTAGAAAATCGCATTGTTTACACGGCATTAGAAGTTCTCGCAGGAGAGTGCCGGTTAGAGCAAGCTTTGGTGAAAGATAAGCGGCAGCCGCGCTTGGTGCTGTTGCCGGCGGCCCAAACTCGGATGAAAGATGCCATCAGCGCCGAGCAAATGAAGCAGCTTGTGGGGATGTTGGGAGCAAAATACGACTATATTTTGATCGACTCTCCTGCTGGAATTGAACAAGGTTTTCAAAATGCGATCGCCCCGGCTCAAGAAGGCATAATTGTCACCACTCCCGAAATCGCTGCTGTCCGCGATGCCGATCGAGTCATCGGCCTGCTGGAAGCCAACAACGTCAAGAAAATCAACCTGATCGTCAACCGGATCAGACCCGCAATGGTGCTGGCAAATGATATGATGTCGGTGCAAGACGTGCGGGAAATCCTCGCCATTCCGCTGTTAGGCGTCGTTCCCGACGACGAGCGCGTCATCGTTTCCACCAACCGAGGAGAACCATTAGTATTGTCGGAAACGGCCTCTTTAGCTGGAACTGCCTTCGACAATATTGCCCGCCGCTTAGAAGGCGAAAAAGTTGATTTTCTAGATCTCAATCCCCGTCGGGAAAACTTCTTTACTCGCCTCCGCAAGTTCTTAAATACTAAAATTATGTGATGTGCTTATTGGCGATCTGTCTTCAAAAGCAGCAACTGCATCACAGAAACTAGCCGAGATTTTCCTCCAGTGATACCAGTTCCCCAAAAAAATGAAACTGTAGGTCAACTCCAAACCCTTAGGGAATGAGTGATTCCCCAATCGAAAATCGAAAATCGAAAATCGAAAATGGTATGACCTTTTCTATGCCTAACCCTTGACAAACCCGCCCGACCCATGATATACACTCTTCTCGAACGACTTTTCCCGCGCACCCCTGACAACAGCCGCGACGAGGTAAAACGTCGCCTCAAACTGGTTCTAGCCCACGATCGCTCAGAACTCAGCCCAGAAATGGTTGAGTCGATGCGCCGAGAAATTCTAGAGGTGGTATCTCGCTACGTGGAAATCGATACCACCGGGTCTGAGTTCTCGCTGGAGAGCGACCAGCGGGCCACAGCACTGATTGCAAATCTCCCGATCCGGCGAGTCAGGCTCGAACATCCACCGGAGAATTTGCCCCAGAATTTGCCCCAGAATTTGCCCCAGAATCGGCCCGAGAATCGGCCCGAATATGTACCGGAGTATGTAGTCGAAACTCTCCCCGACACGAGAGATTAACAGGGATTGAGATTTTATTGTCAGGCAAAGAGTTCGATCGAGCCGATCGGCATTTAAATTAAACTATCTCTCTAGAATTAAAATATTGTGGTGGGCACTCTTAGCCGACCCAAAATATGTGATGACAAAGGGGAAAACTTTCTGATATCTGAAAACTCATGAAGTTAATCTTCTAAGACTTACGCATGGGGCCCCAGAAATCGGCTTTCTTACGAAAAGACGCCTTGTAAGCCGCAGATTTGGTGGTAAACAACCCGGTTTCGAGGAGTCGTGGTGCGTAAGTGCTGTCTTCATCACTACTCGCTCTTTCCAGAAGATATTGCGTCCCGGACTATCTTAATAACTAATCGCTCTTTCCAGAGGATCTTGTAACTGTAGTTCTAACGGTCGGCCGGAGCGAATTTCTAAACCTGGCAACTCATATTTGACTAATATTTTTTCGCCTGTTTCAGCAGTTGCTAACGGCCAGAGTACCCAGCGGCTGCCTGGGGAAAGAGTGCTTAAAGTTGCAGAGTTTTGAGTCAGCCAAATTATCGGCAGTTTCGGCCGATTCTCAACCGCATCTTCCCCAGCATTAACCGCAGCTAAAGTTTCCAAAACTACGCGGTTCCCCGAGACGAGTCCCGTCCCGGCCGTCCAAAGTTTGACGTTTAACAGGCGCTTGCTAGCATAGAAGTACAGGGATGCAGCTACAGTCACGGCTCGTTCAAATTCTTCTGGCTGCCACGCCGCAGCGCTGTCGAGAGCAATAATAATTTCTTGACCGCCTGCTGCAACTTCTAACTCTCTTACCCGCAGTTCTCCGTAGCGGGCGCTGGTGCGCCAGTGAATCAGGCGGGTTGGGTCTCCGTGGCGGTAAGGTCTGAGGTTGCGGGTGAGACCTTCGGTGGCAGTTTGCGATCGACTGCGATTGTAAAATTGCGGGCTGTCTTCTTGACCGATGCGATCGATCAAAGGGCAAGAGCTCAACGGCAAAACCTGCGGATAGACAACCGCCACCGCTTTGACGGGGCGGCTGCGCCGGCACCAAAACAACCCTAAAGGCGCTGCCGTCCTCAAGTTTACCTCTTGCCAGCGATAGACGCCGCGCTGCCGGACTTCTAGATAGTATGTATCCCTGTATATACTGTTAGGCTCTATGACTTCGATCGGGCGGACGATCGGTTCTCCAAGTACAAACGGCAAGATGTCTACTATTTGCAACAGAGTCTTAGGTTCGCGGGCGCGATTTTCGATTTCTAGTTCGACGGTGATTCGATCGCCCGCACTCACCGGTTCGATCGGGCGGCGGCGGACTTCCAAGGCACGAAGCGATTTTCCCGGCAAAACCGCTGCTACTCCCAACAACGCCAAACTCCCACCGCTGAGGGCGTACAACCATCCAGACATTGTATTAGTCGCAGACCCAAAAAAGAAAACCGTCATCCCCGAGAGCAGCCAACCCGCGTAGGCAGGGGTAACAGCGCGATTTTCGAGCCAGTCGGCAATTTTGTGACCGATGTTCATAGGAGTTTAAATTGTTAATTACTCGATCGCCCCATCAAGCCTAATTGTAAAATATTCTCAGGATTTAGCACCGAATTAGCTGCGAGCCATTAGATTAGAAATCGGGCATTTTTTCGCAATAAATCACATTGACCCCGCCCAAAAACGGATACAAGCCCCCGACAATCAGTCAGGGTCGATCCCCAAATTTTAGACTCTAGTTCCTGCTCCCAGATTAATCTGTGGAGTAAATCTAAAATCTAAAATCTAAAATCTAAAATAGACTGACTGGAGACCAAAAAATGAACCCATTAAACAATCCTACACCCGTTCAACCAGAGGCTCAAGCCCGCCGACGAACACCGCCGCCGCCGCCGCCCTTGGCTGCAACTCCCCCGCCTCCTGCACCCGCGCCTGCTGCGCCCCCAGCCCAGCAGCAGCGGCCAGTCGAGACACCCGTCAGTACGATCGAACAAATGGTCAGAGATGCCCATAGCGCCTCGGCTTCCGACATTCACATTAGAGTCGGCCAAGTACCTCGATTTCGGATTCGGGGTGTCATGCAAGTAGCAACAACCCACCCCAAAGTAACGCCAGAAATTTTTGAACATTACCTAGCCGAAATTCTCACCCCCGAACAGCGAAAACAGTTTGCAACTACCAAGGAATTAGATTCAGCAATTTTTTACCCTGGCTTCGTGCGGTGTCGGCTAAACTGTTTTGATTCCCTCAGCGGCGGTGCCATAGTATTGCGGTTGATCAGTTTGGAAATACCTACTATCGATTCCTTGAGGTTGCCAGAAGTTTTCAAAAATATCATTTTGCGATCGCAGGGATTAATATTGGTTACTGGGCCTACCGGTTCGGGGAAATCGACAACCGTAGCTGCGATGATCGACCACCTCAATCAGATGGAGCAGAAGCACGTAGTTACAATTGAAGACCCGATCGAATTCATTCACCCTTCTAAAAAATGCTTGGTCAGCCAGCGGGAAGTCGGCTTGCATACCCACGAGTTTCAGCAGGCTTTGCGGGCTGTTTTGCGGGAAGATCCGGATGTAATTCTGATCGGGGAAATGCGCGATCGCGTTACCATCAATACAGCGTTGCAAGCAGCTCAAACGGGTCACTTAGTATTGGGAACTCTCCACACTCGCAGCGCCATTAACGCTCTTAATCGGTTGTTGAACCTCTACCCGCCCGAAGAACAACAGGCGATGCGGATTCAAATTTGCGATTCTTTAGTCGCGGTAATTGCCCAACTTTTGCTGCCAACAGTTGACAACCGTCGGGTAGCAGTTCACGATATTTTGGTGAATACACCTGCCATGCACGATTACTTGATGAAAGGTGCTGATGATGAAGCTTTCCGATTAATGGAACACGATACTTACGAAGGAATGCAGATTATCAACCAGGGTCTTTACAAACTGGTGCTTGAAGGCAGAGTGACGATCGAAGAAGCAGCAAAAACTTCTCCCGAAGCCAGCGATTTAGACCGCCGCTTGCGGACAGGAGGCTACGATGTTGGGGACGCTCGCGGCTTTGAAGGCAGCAAAAAAGAACGCATCGTTCGCGCCTAGTAGCACGACACATACAGGGGTAGGCACAGCAGGACTACCCCACCCCTCAAGTAGCAATTTTTTCAGCAGACGCAAATATTGGGCGCTGTTGTGCGTATTATTACTTAAAACAATTACCTTTTTTAGTAGCAGAACATACATTTCTTTAATAAATAAAATGCTATTATCCATGTCAAGTATATTGTTAAGTTTTTTAAACACCGACCCTACTTTACATTAACTTTAAAATTGCGTGAAAACTCGCAGGTGATTGCAAAGAAATAGTAAAGATATGTTCAGAGTATTGCCAACAGTCAGCAACTTAAGTTTATAGTTGTAGAGACAAATTTTAGACAGAGAAGGTTCCGACTTGGCCGACCGCAAAAGTAAGCAGGTAAAAAAAGCGCTTAATAAAACTACAAGTAGGCTTAATACAAGTAATTAGTAGCAGACCCGATCGCGTGTCTTTCCGATTAAGTAGCTTTCAGTCTAAAAAATCCTAAATCTAGACAGGCTTTTAAAGATTCTGTCCATCAAAAATCTGTTTAACAATTTTGAATCAGCAACCGTATTCCTAGAAATTAAAGGAGACCAAAAAGTGAAGAGTGCATTTAACCCCTCAGAAGTGTTTGAAGGTGCCAGCAAAGCAGAAATCATCGATCGCATCCAGCAGCTAGTTCCCCCGGGTTCCCCGGAACCGCAACATCCTGAAATTCTCGCGGCATTACAAACTCTCACCGCACAGCTAATCGCAGCTTATCAAGCCGACGGACAATTAGAAAGCGAACCTTTTAGCGACGTGCGGGGTCGCACCATTCACCTATACGCATCCGCAGTCAGTAGCAAAATCAAAGGAAAAAGCATCCTCATTACCGGTGGAGAAGGATGTGTCGGCAGTTTCTTAATCGAAAAACTCCTCGAACTAGGCGCAACGAAAATCATTTCCGCAGACAGCGCCCGATGCCAAAACCCTGAAGAAAATCTCCCGCTTTTTACCAGAGAAGGTGCAGTAACTTTCTATGCCGCCGACATTCGCAACTTCGAGGCGCTGAAACACATATTTGAAGTAGAAAAACCAGAAATTGTTTTTCACCTAGCTGCCCAACGCCAACCCGGACTCGCTGAAATCAAAATCAGAGAAACAGTTACAACCAGCCTGTTAGGATGTAAACACATCATCCAACTGTGCGAAGAATACGGCATAGAACACTGCATCTTCTCTTCCACAGGCAAAACATCTCGATATTTTACAACCGAAGTTTACGCCGCCTCGAAGAAATTTGCCGAATGGCAATTTGCCAAAGCAGCTCAAGAAGGAGATGTTACTTATGGGATGGTTCGCTTTACTCATATGTTGGAAAATAGCTTGTTTTGCGAGCAAATGTCCAACAAAGTAAAGCAAGGTAAAACAGTCAACGTTCACGCTCCCCACCGCTACGTAACCGCTCAAAATCTTGTCGAAGCCGTACATTTATTGCTGAATTCGCTGGTTGTGTCCGTTCCCGGAAAACTGAAATTTGTCGCAGTGAGTAATCTCGGGTGGCCGACAGAAACCTTGGAAGTAGCTCTTTATAAAATTCTTGAATCAGGCAAAAATCTGCCGATTTATTTTCAAGGACTTTTGCCGGGATACGAAGAACCGTTTTTTCTGGGACAGTTTGACTGGAAAAAACCTACAGACATTCACCTCTTAATTAATGTTCTGGAAGATCCTTTTAGAATTATTGACGATGCTGGCGATATGGTGAGTGTAGAATTAGCTCCTTTTTCTTTGCGCGTGTTAGATAAACAAGTGTCGAAGCTGGAAAGCTTAATCAGCGATCCAGCTTTCCCGGAAGTGCAAATCAAGCACGCTCTTGTCGCAGCGGAAAAAGAAGTGATTGCTTCCTCTTTTGCGTGGAGCTCGCCCCAAGACTTGTTGAAGATTTTGCAGTGGGGAATCAATCCGAAAAAGTTGCAAGGTTACGGAACGGAAATCGCTGACTACAGGGAGATTATCGAGCTCCTCCTGCAAGGAATATACGGGCGGCTTAACCAAGAAGTCTTGAACAGTGCTGGAGTTACTGCTGATGAATTTGATGACTTAGTTGAGAGTCTTTATACGCTGGATTCTATTCAAGCAGAAGTGGGATATTTGCGATCGGTGTCGAGATATCTCAGAGAATTTGCAGCCCCCGCACAGTTCACCACCAAAAAATCTGAACCTGTTGCGATCCGCGATGCAGCGTAGCTTGAAAATAGTTTTGAGTTTGGAGATGGCTTCCTGAGTGCCCACCCACAGGGGATGAATGAGTTATATCAATTCCGGTTGCATTAGCGAAATGATTGTTGACTGTTGACTGTTGACTTTTGACTCGGGGTCGAAAAACTGAATGGTTGAGTGTTAACTTTTGACTCGATTTTATGATTGCTATGTAACCGGATTTGATGTTAAACATCGATTAAGTGTTTAGTTGATTAAAAATAGAACACCCTGAAACCTGGTTTCTTTTAGAAACCGGGTTTCTCCAGTTTGGGCTTCTTTGAGGTTTAATTAAATTGAGTGACTTAACATTGTCATAAGTGACATGATATGATATTACAGCGTATTCCAGGTTTATGAAGTAGGGACACGGCAGGGCGTCGTGTCCCTACGGCGGGATAGATCGATAGGCGGGTGTCCTTCATAAACGTGGAATCGGCTGTATTTGCGATCGCACAACCGAAATCAAATTAATTTGTAGTGAGGACGCCCGTCCTAGTAGTTTTATGAGGACTTAAGTCTAGACAACAAAGGTGATAACGGTGATTGTTTCAGGGCATGATACGATCGTACTTTAGATAGCTTTGTGCATTGAGTTAACCAAGGTGCAATTAGATTAAAGAAACTCAATGAACGCCACGAATAAAATTAAATTAAGGTACTAGAATTGTGGAAATTAATCAGCTACTGTTCCTATTGATTGATGTTGTGCTATGGGCGATCGCCCTGATCCTTCTCATTCCCGTTGCAGTTCTATTTCTAGAATGCAGTGCAGCTTTCTTCTCCGGCTTCGGGTCCACAGCGGAAACTAAAGCGCCCCGCCCCAAAGTAGCAGTTTTAATTCCTGCCTACAACGAAGCAGCAGGAATTGCCGCCACCATCTCCACCATATTGCCGCAGCTAACACCTCAAGACCGCCTGTTAGTGATTGCTGACAACTGCACGGACGCGACGGCAGAAATCGCCCGCAACTGCGGTGCAAGTGCGATCGAGCGCCAAGACGCACAGCGCAAGGGCAAAGGATACGCACTGGATTTCGGCTTGCAGTCGATCGAATCAGACCCCCCCGAAGTAGTCATCATGGTTGACGCAGACTGCATCTGTCAGCCAGACTCTATAGAAAAATTAGCCCGGGTTGCAGTTGCTGAACAAAAACCAGTGCAAGCAACTTATCTCATGGAACAGCCACCAAATCCTACTCCGAAAGATTCCATTTCTGCTTTAGCATTTCTAGTTAAAAACTTAGTCCGTCCCAGCGGATTAAAACAGTTAGGATTTCCATCATTGCTAACAGGTACTGGCATGGCTTTTCCCTGGTCGATAATTCGATCGGTTTCCCTAGCTAGCAGCAATATTGTTGAAGATATGCAGATGAGTTTGGATTTGGCGATCGCCGGACATCCAACCGTATTCTGCCCCGAAGCAAACGTCACCGGGTGTTTGCCACAGCAGCAGCAAGCAGCTAAAAGTCAAAGAACCAGATGGGAACACGGCCACATACAGACATTGTTAACTCAAACTCCCCGGCTGACAGCCGCTTCACTCGAGCAAAAACGTTTTGACTTATTGGCGATCGCCCTCGACTTATCCGTCCCTCCCCTATCGCTTTTAGTGGCTATTTGGCTAGCCGCTTTTGCCGCCTCATTACTAGCAGCAACCTTGGGAACATCGCCGATTCCTGCTATCTTGTTAGGAGTACAAGGACTGCTAATTTTAGTTTCAATTGTCAGCGCTTGGGCAAAATTCGGGCGTGCCGATATTTCCGGCGCAACTCTTTTATCCGTACCTTTTTACATCCTTTGGAAAATCCCTTTGTATCTGGGTTTTCTCCTGAAGCGGCAAACTAAATGGGTGCGGACAGAACGCGATGTTTAATATTCGGTAGTATTCGGTAGGGTGCGTCAGCCACATAGTTGACGCAACTACAAAATCTCGTTTCTGACGCACCTTACGAAGAATAAACGGGTGCGGACAAAACTAGATATTTAATTAGTATCAACTGCAAATTCAGCAAACGACTCTTTTGTCTCTAGTGAATCTAATCTCATGTACTTTAAGCACATTAGTCTGATAAACGTAGGTCCAATTGAAAAAATTAACTATGATTTTCCATTTACCAATGATGGAAATCCTAAACCGCTTATTTTAGTTGGTACAAACGGCTCTGGTAAGAGTATTCTTCTTTCCTACTTGTTGAATGCTCTAATGGCTGCACAGCAGGTTGCTTTTGATAATCCAGAGGTAGAACAAGGTAACGTCTATAAGCTTCGCAGCTCCCAGTACATAAGAAATGGCTCGATGTACAGCTATGCAAGGGTGAACTTTGGGTCTGATTATAGTTGCTATGAGTGGCTGCTTGCTCGCCTACGAGAAGATTATGTGAAAAGCTTTGGTGAGCCAGAAATCGACATTTCATTTGGGGAGATTCCTTTGCATGAAACATCACTATTCAACACAAATTTTACTTATAATCCAGTAGAAGTGTCGAAACAGTTCGGAAGCAATTGCGTATTATACTTTCCGGCAAATCGCTTTGAACAACCAGCATGGTTAAATGAGCAAAATCTTAATGCGACAGCGGAGTTGATCGAGCGTAAAACAATAAACAGAGTCTCAAATCGCTGCATTATTCAGCAATCGCCACTTACTGTATCTAAAAATTGGCTTATGGATATTCTTTTAGATAAAATGATTTACGATCTAAAAACATCACCGTTCCCTGTCCAGTACGATCCTAGCCGAATACTTCCCATAATGCCTCAAATATTGTGGTATTGGGGAAGTTCTACCAATATTTGGGATGCCACCACACAACTTATTAAACTAATTTTTAGAACAGAGGATAATATTCGCTTTGGAATCGGGCCACGGCAGAATCGCACTATATCTATAATGAAGGATAATGAGACGGCATTCATCCACAATATTTTTCAGCTCTCGACAGGTCAAACATCAATTCTCAACATTGTATTATCGATTTTACGAGACTTTGATATGTCTGGTGCACCATTTGAAAAATTAGAAGATGTGAGTGGAGTAGTTATTATTGACGAAGTTGATGCACATTTGCACGCCGACTTACAGTGCAATCTGTTACCAACAGTCATTAATATGTTTCCAAAAGTTCAGTTTATTCTCACTACTCACTCACCATTGTTTTTGTTAGGAATGAAAACACAATTTGGCGAGAGTGGATTTGAAATTTTGTCTGTTCCAGCAGGGTTGAAGATTGGTAGTGAGGAATTTGAGGAATTTCAATCTGCTTTTGATTTTTATAAGAAATCAGATACATTTCGACACAAAATTGCTGAGGTAGAGCAAGCCCGAAAACCCGTTATTTTTGTTGAGGGCGACTACGATATTAAATATTTAAATAAAGCTGCTTTGCTTCTGGGTAAAGAATCGATTTTAGACCAGATTATTTTGTGTGATGGTGACGGCTATGGCAATCTCGACAATATTGGGAAATCCTTCAATAATAGGCTAGCGATAGCTTTGCCAAAAATCATTGGTCTAATATACGATTGTGATACAAAGAAGCAACCCTCTGACAAGGATATGGTTAAGAAACGTGTTATACCCACAGTTTCTGATAGTCCTATCTCAAAAGGGATTGAAAACTTAATCCCAGCAAAGAGGATTAACGAGCTTCGAGAATCACATCCTCAGTTTTTTGATATAACACCCGAAGTGCAAAAAACTGTTCGTGGACAACCAGAGATCCAGCCAGAGATTTGTGAGATAAATAAGTCTGAGAAGCGAAATCTGTGTGAATGGTTATGTACACACGGCACTATGGAAGATTTTGTTCAGTTTAAAGTTGTATTCGATTTAATTGAAGATATCGCTGGGCTAGCTAATCAACAATTTGTATCGCTAGAAGATGCTAGACAAACAGTGGTAGATTATCATTGACTTGTTATATAATCCACATTCCGCACCCGCTGTATAGTGCCTGGAGGTGATAAGAGTGGCAAAGAATACAGTCAAATTGCTAGATGTTGTTGGCTTAACTGTTGACCTTCCTGAATACAACCTGTGGCGCGGACAAGTTGGGACAGTGGTTGAAATGTTGGCTGATGGTGCAGCGTTTGAGGTTGAATTTAGCGATCGCAACGGGCGCACTTATGAGTCTCTTGGACTGCCAAGAGAGAAAATCATGGTGTTGCACTTCGAGCCAGCATCACCTGATATCAAGCCTGAGATAGTTACAGCGTAAGCAGGACTACTCTTGAATCAAGGAAGCTCTAAGCAGTGAATGGTAGAATTACTTAAAAGCTCTTGAATCGCTTCTTCTCCAGAGCGGATCAGAGTTTCAACTTGATTGGTGGGTGCGTTTCCACATCTTAACCAGACTACTTTCGGTGGAGAACTATACAGCCGACTTCTTTCCGTAAAGTCTGCATCTTGAGTCACAATACAGAAATGGTTCAACTTAGCAAAATCCCAGATTTCTGTATCTGTTTTCTCTGCTAACCCATGCAACTTAACATGACTAGCATTAGGGAAAATATCAGCCAAGCGAGTAACTAATTTTCGGCTCAGATTTGATCGAAGAGTATTTTCAAGCGGCACTCACCGAAGCAACTAAACGATGATCGCGATCGGCCACAAACTCTAGACAGGCTCTAATGTCTGTTTCTGTCAGTTCTGGGAAGTCGTCAATAATCTCAGTAATAGACATTCCAGAAGCCAGCCAGCTCTGAACATCGTAAACAGTAATCACCATCCGACGAATGCAGGGCTTGCCACCTCGCTTATCCGGCTCTATGGTGATGATGTCGCGATAGCTCTTGATACAGGTAAAGTGTTTGCATCTACATTATAGAAAAACATATCGGAAAATAAAAACAAAAAATCTGAAGCTGGAAACTTCCAACTTCAGACTTTTACTAACTCCCCGGGTAGGATTTGAACCTACGACCAATCGGTTACACTTATCCCAACGTTTCCGAAGGGCGCGGACTATTTCATCATCCCTACAAATCATGTTTGTGATTTGTCGTCGGATGTCAGGCGCTATGAGATTTATTGGTTAGGCTCCTCATCTCTAGTCTCTGCACCTTTCCGGCTACTTGCGATCGCAACCGCTGCCTTTCGCCAGACTTGGCTCAAGATTGCCGCCACCCGAAGTGCTGCGGTTTCCTTGAATTCACCCGATTTTTCAGTATCCGTTACCGGATAGAGCTGCTATGTCACTAGGGCTTTTGGTTGATGCCAAAGGCTTGCATTCATTACAGCCGACCGCTCTGCCACTGAGCTACCGAGGATTGGGGGTTTTTGTTACCCACATTTACTAACAATAGCTGAACTTACTCGATTTGGCAAGGCCTTTGATAAACTTTTTTTTTGTCAGACAGCGAACGGGTTTCAGCAGCTAATGCAGCCCCATTCTCAACTTGGCGAGGCGCTGCTGCGATTCAGGATCGAGGGAATTGGCGAGAAAGCGACTGGAGTTGTGTTTGCGGGATTTGTGCTGGCGCTCGCTGCGGCGGGCAGTGGATTCTACGTCAGCCGCTAGTTGTTCGGCGGACATCCATTCGGCACCGTAGCCGACTACGGTCAATTGCTGCGCTCGGTCTGAGGTGGCGACAATCATGCGGCCTTTGCCTTTGACCGATCGCAACTCGTAGCGCAAACTAGCACAAGATTTTTCAATATAGGTATCTGCTGTCTGACCGAAGTCAGTGTAGTGCACTGATAAATTTTTAGTAATAATTTCTTTAACGCCGGGAGTATCTCGATAGTGCGCGTCAAACACCAGTCGAGCCTCAAAATCTTGAACGGCGCTGTAGTTAACTAAAACCTCAATTAACTCGCGGCGAGCTGTTTCGAGTTCGTCGCGATCGCGCTTCTCTCGAAGTCGAGGCCATAGTCCAATTATGTTATAGCCGTCTACAAGTAAAACTGCTTGCGATACATAGGGTGACATGGTTCAAGGCTGAATAGCTCCAGCACATACAGGACATTATTTGCATTGTTTATCAAAGCTTTTGTTGCATTTTATTACAGATTGATGTGTAATTGCTAGCTTTGAGCGCAATAATTAAACCCCCCAGAGCCAGCTTTACCTGGGTTTTGGGGGGTTAGATTAGCTCCATCAAACAACCAATAAATTTTCGGGATTATTCTGCCGATTCCAGCGATAGAGGCGCTCGTACAACTGTCGGCAGGGATATTTTCTCAACAGCAGGAGTACAACCTAGCCACTGCACCGACAAGTCCGCAAACTGCTGCGGAGGGCCGCTCACGCAAAAACGAGTCGGCAGCGCAGTACCAGAATTCCGCAGCCCCAAAACCTCCAACTCTCTAGCAGCAGCAGCCACCACCCGCACCGCAGGATCGATCGATGTCACCCCAGCAGGCAAAAGCGAGCGCAGCACCGGAGCCAACAGCGGATAATGAGTGCAGCCGTAAATCAGGGTATCGATGCGCTGCTGAATCAAAGGAGCCAAATATTCGCGAGCCACCTCACAAGTATAAGGGTCGTGAATCCGGTTTTGCTCCACCAGCGGCACAAAAGCCGGACAGCTAACCTGCCACACCCGACAAGAATCGTCCATTTCCAAAATCGCATTTCGATAAGCATTGCTAGCAGCCGTAGCAGGAGTTGCGATGACCCCGATCCGCTTGCCTTGCTGCACCGCCGCCTGCGCCCCCGGCAGAATTACTCCCAGCACCGGGATATCAAATTCAGCCTGCACCATCTCCATCGCCAAAGCAGAACTGGTGTTGCAGGCCATAATCACCATTTTCACATCCTGTTCCACCAACCAGGCCATAATTTCGCGGACAAACTCCACAATTTCCGACGCTGCGCGAGTGCCGTAAGGCAGCCTTGCCGTATCTCCAAAATAAAGTATCGATTCGTTGGGCAATTGTAGGTACAACTGGGTCAAAACAGTCAAACCGCCCACGCCGCTGTCAAAAATACCGATTCTTTGTTGTCCAGAGTCTGTTGTCATTTGTTAGTTGTCAGTTGTCAGTTGGCAGTTGTCACTTGTCACTGGGCACTGGGCATTGGTCAGTTGGCAGTGGTCAGTTGTCAGTTGCTACCAATAACAAATAACCAATTACCCCTTACCAATTACCCATTACCAATCCCTCCGGCAATATATTATCTTTGTTGAAGATAAAACAAAATGCCGCGAGCGATCGAAGCTGCCATTTGACTGCGGTAAGCTGGGTCAGAAAGCCTAGCAGCATCCTCAGCACCCGTGACAAAACCCACCTCCAGCAAAACAGAAGGCATAGAAGTCTTCCTCAAAACATAAAATCTCGCCTGCCGCACCCGGCGGTCAGTCGCCCCCGTCCCCTGCAAAATACTGCCGTGAATCACCCGGGCCAAATCTTCCCCGTTATTGAAATAATAAGTTTCAATGCCGCTAATGTCGGGCCTACTCATATTAATCGCATTAGCGTGAATGCTGACAAACAAAGTAGCATTCACCCGTTCTGCCAAAGAAACTCTCGGTTCCAGGTCGATTTCGCTGTCGTCAGTCCGAGTCATCACCACCTGCACCCCCTGCTGTTCCAGCAGCCTCGCCACCTGAAACGAGATATCCAAAACAATCTCCTTCTCCTGAATGCCTTGAATCCCGACTGCCCCGGGATCGCGGCCACCGTGACCCGGATCGATCGCTACCACAGCGCGGCGGTTAGAAGCTTGGGGCAAATCGCCGGTGCCGACACTGCTTCTGGGCAAAGGTTGCAGGCTAGGAGTGCGAGTCACAGACGGCTGCGCGCTAGCATTCGATCGCAACTGCAAAGACAGCAACTGCGAGCTCTGCCTCGTCACCCTGCCTACCTGTACCCCCGATCGCGGCTGCACCCAAATCACCACAGTCTCCCCGTCTTCTTGGCTGGCAGTAAACGATACAGGACTGTTGGCATCGAGCTGAGGAATTTCCCCCGCCAGGGAACTAGAGGCGATCCTGATCCAGTAAGCTTTCGACGCCTGGTCCCACCCGCTGGTATAGGAGACTTGGCGGTCAGTTCTCACCACCAGTTGCGTGCCGTTACTGGCTAAATCAATTGACTGAACTCTCGCCAAACTACCTTGTGCTTGTCTCGCCGGAGGATCTACAGCCAGGCGGCGGGAAACCGAGGGCTGTCTTACACTTCCAGGCAATAGCACAACCCCGCCCAAATTGCTCACAGACGCCCGCCACTGAGAATTAGAACTCTTCATCCGTAAAGTCACGCGGGTAACGGGCGGGTCTGTTGGCAGTTGCCGGACTTCAATCTTGTCAACCCCGTGCTTGCCGTTCGTTTGAGGCTGTTGGCTGCTCAGGCCCGGAGCTAAAGTAGCTCCTTCAATATCGAGGGTGGCAATGTCCCCGGCCCGACTTTGTTGAAAATTAATTTGGGGCCTGCCGCCCGCCGTGCCGACTAAAAAACCGTCCGCCGTCACCTGAACGTTCTGAACTACAGTCGCCTCTGCCGACTGGGCTTGGGGTGCTGAAGGTTCAACCGATAACCTTTCTCCCCCGGGATCTGAAATCGAATTTTCCGTTCCTCCCCGCACCGGCGTTGGCAAATCCACCGTCCACTCGCTCGCAGAAATCCCCCGGAATTTTACTTGCTCAGGATCTAGAGTAAACCCGTCTCTGATCTCGACCACAATTCTGGTGGTATCGTCGTCAAACTGCCCTACCCGTACCGATTCGATCGCCCCTGAGAGCGGTTTGCTGACCGAGGGACGACCCAGACTCGTCCCCGGCAAGTCGATTACCAAGCGCGTCGGGTTGAAAATCAGTTGAGCCTTGGGTTGTACTCCCCCATCTGTTGTAATGTAGAGCCGGTTCTCTGAAGCATCAAACCGCCAAGATTGCAGTCTAGCTGCTTCGGCGGCTCCGGCGAGCAAAAATACACTTAAGAAACTCGGTAGTAGCCAGTGGAATTTCACGACAGTTTTTTCCTCGTTTGCGTTACTGCCAAAAGCTGGAAGGGCACTGCTTGCCCGATCGGCTTTCAGCAGTTAGCCGCCAGCAGACCGGGGGCTGGGAGCCGTCAGTTGTTGGCTAAATTGACTTTTTTATGCGTTAACAGGCTCCGAAATGCCTGATTGTGGCATTTTTGAACTTTCCCGTATAGTTGGGGGCGATCGGTTATAAGCTGACTGAAAGATTGTTGGCACAAGGGAAGGTATTTATTTTTAGGAGCAAGAAACAAGGTGTTTCTTGAAGCTAGAAGGTACAAGTTAGAATGTAGAAATTTACCGTTTTTCAAGAGAGGGGTTTCATAGCTCTTTAATATTCGCGAAGCTTGTTACGGCAACGGTTATAATCCGCTTTACATTTGCGTTTTGTTCTAACTTTTCCTAAACTACCTCGATAACTTAACAACTTACCTCGGGAACAATCCGGATTTCCAAGATTTAGGTAACTTTTCAATGCCGCCAAATTTTAGTCCCCGACAAAATGGCATTTTCTTTGGGAAAACCCTTTTTGCTGACAGCTTGACAGTTAAATAGAACTACATAGCGCCCCTGCTCTCTTTTTTTCGGGATTTTTTAGTCAGGCATTTTCGGTGCTGCTTAAAACTTAGTTGGGGCCTCGCGATCGCGCCCGCCAATTTGACACTATGATAGCTAGTCCATGTTTTCAGCAGTAACCGGAGAGTTTTGTGTGTTACTTGGGCGGGTAATGCTTTGTCATTTACACTCTTTTTGAGTGCACGATCGACAGCCAGAGCATTGGTTGGTTGACCTGAGAAAAAGTTTTGACCGTCGGTAGATCTAGTTATGGCAGTTGGAGAGTTTTTTCGATCGCAAAGACAATCGATCGGCTTCTGGGTAAAACCTGTGATTTGGTTTGATGACTTGCCTTTCGACTAACTGCATAACAGGGATGTGTACTACCAGTTAGAGAAGATACACTATCTTGGTGATTGTGTCAATCTCTGACTTTCTCACAACAGCAACCATCAATAACAGTAGATAGATGACATCACAGAAAGACGGAGACTTACTTTCCAGCAGGAGTCGCCCACAGCAAAAAAGTTGTTTAGGTTCGTTCAAGCCTCCAGATAGCGGTTGTGGAGTCAATCTCGAACCTCAAATCGACTGACTCTCAAGAGAGGGAATTTTTGTAATATAGCAACCGCCCAGACGGTTAGGACATTCTTAATTCCTGAAACATAAGCGGTCGATTGCGCCTTCCCCCGGACTTCTTTTTACCCGGTCAGCTTCGCCGCTATAGCCTTCAACATCTGCTGTACCATACCACCGGGTGCGATCGAGTTCTAGCAACTTTATTTTTGAGGGGGATCGATACCCGCAAGTTATTTTTTTCCATTAGCAACGCACTGCCCTGTGTCTAATCAACAGCGCTGCAATTTGCTCTTGCCCGCAGGTACAAAATTCCGCTTCATCCAGTTCAAAATTGCTTGATTTACTTGTTCGGGGCATTCATCCTGGGGACAGTGGCCCGCATTATCTAATTCAACTAGCTCTACATAATTGGGATTGCATTCAACAAATTGGTGAGGTCGGGCGAACCGAGGGGGAATCATCCGGTCTTGTTTGCCCCAAATTAACAGCATCGGGATTGCTAAATTTCGCATTACTGTCTTGACACTGGGGCAAAACTGTGAGCTGCCTACAGCTTTAAATAAAGCGCAGAAGGCGCGGGCCGCTCCCCGATCGCCCGCAGGCCCTGCTAGAATTTCTACTAATTCGTCGGTGACAGCTTCGGGGTTGGAGTAGGCAAAGCCAACCCAGCGGCGGACAAAGGAAGGCTTGCGGGCAAAATAAAACAAAGGCCTGAGTACGATCGGGGAAACAAACAAACTTTCTACAGCTTCGATCGCCGGAAGCAGCCATCCGGGCACGGCCTCGGCTCGCACAGAGGGGTCTGGGAGGCTAATCATCACCGTGCCGGCCACCATGTCCGGGTGAGCCGCCGCTGCCGCCAGACAAATCAGCGAGCCGATCGAGTTTCCTGCCAAGACTACCGGCTCTCTGATAAAAGTCTGCCAAAAATCATAAACTTGATCTACCCACAAAGACACCGAGTAGTTGACCGGAGCTTTTTGGGAAGCGCCAAACCCCAACAAATCCAAGGCGTAAACCGTGTGGTTTTCGGCAAGGAAAGCGAGATTTTGCCGCCAGTGGCCGATCGAAGCTCCAAACCCGTGCAGTAAAATAATCGGCGTTCCCGATGCGGCCGGGGCAATTGCCTCTGCCGTAGAATCTTGAAATTCGATCGCGCCTTGATTTGGCCCCAAAGCAGGTCGTAAATAAGTGTAGCGAGTTTGCCAACCCCGCCACATCCAGTCTCGTTGAGTTCCCACCCGTTGGTGCCACAGCAGAGAATTTGTCAATTGTGCCTCAGCTCGTAACATAAATTTACACTTGCTTATACCTATTCTACAAGGCAAATCCGGCGACTTGGGGGACTTGCCAGACCGGGCGAAATGGGGTAAAAAAGCCGTTTTACCTCATCCTTAACCTTTTACCCTGAATTTTTGGCTGTTTTGTCATCAATAGGGCAAGCGGGCGGGCGCTCGTGTGTGAAGTTAAAATAAAACTAGACAGAAACTCAGCCAGACTGAGTAGAATAGCAAGTATTGTAAGACTTCATTTACGATCGTCCAAATATTCCCCAAAGATGAAGCTGAGGGGAGAGAGGGCGCGGTACTACGTCCGGTAAGGGTAACATCTTACAAAACAGTTCGATCGTCCAACTGAAATATTGGCCCTTCAAAGCTGTAACTATCAAGAAGCTTCGCTATTAAACTACTGCTTGTAAAACCATTCATGCCTGTGATTGAAAGAAGACAAAATCGCAATCTACCCCAGATCAACGAAAACATTCGATACCCCAAAATCCGGGTAATCGATACCGACGGCGCGCAACTAGGGATATTGACGCCTGCAGAAGCGCTGCGCCTCGCCGAAGAAAAGGAACTCGATCTCGTACTTGTCAGCGACAAAGCTGACCCGCCCGTATGCCGGGTAATGGACTACGGGAAGTACAAATTCGAGCAGGAAAAGAAAGCGCGAGAAGCAAAACGAAAGCAGCACACTGCCGACGTGAAGGAAGTGAAGATGCGCTACAAAATTGAAGAACACGACTACCAAGTGCGCCTCAAACTAGCAGACCGCTTTATCAAATCTGGGGACAAAGTAAAAGCCACGATCATGTTCAGAGGTCGGGAAATCCAACACAGCAACCTAGCAGAGGACTTGCTCAAGCGCATGGCAACAGATTTGCAGGAAATCGCAGAAGTGCAGCAAGCCCCCAAAAAAGAAGGACGCAGTATGATGATGCTGCTGTCGCCCAAGAAAGTATAAATAGATAGTCCACCGTCATCAGTCATCAGTCAATAGTAATAGACTGGTGACGGTAGACTAATGACCCCGCCCAAAAACGGATAGAAGTTTCCGACTCCTGTCGCGGAGGGCAAAAAATTTTAGACCCTAGTTCGACCTCCCAGATTCATCTGTGGAGTAAATCTAAAATCTAAAATCTAAAATCTAAAATCGACCGACTGGCTCGCTCTCGCCTGCCGGATGTCGGTGAAAGGCTACCAAAAATGGGGATATTAACGCACTCTTAAGCATGGAAAATTTTCAAATCAGCGCTTGGGCGGGAGCAGGACAAAGAGTGCTACGATCGCTCAACTTGCGATCGGAAGAAGTAGAGCGAACCGTACTGATGTTCTTCGTCTACACTCTAACCTCCGTCGGGCTGATCTGGCTGGAACTCAGCACAGTAGGTCTGTTTTTAGACGAGTACGGTGCCGACAAAATGCCCTTTATCTACATAGCCAGCGCCTTTATCGGTTCTGGCTTGGGATTTGTCTACTCGTGGCTGCAAAAAATCCTGCCGCTGAGGCGCACCGTCGTAGTGGTTCTGGGCATGATGTCGGTACCGCTATTTTTGTTTCGATTCGGCATCGGCTACGAAAATACTAAGATAGCTGGCATCAGCATCGCTTTTATTACTATTTTTTTGATGTGGCTGTGGGTGGAAGCTTGCTATGTCCTCAACGACCTCAACACTTCCATCACTTCCAACCAACTGTTTAACATTAGAGAAATCAAGCGCACCTATCCGCTAGTCAGCAGCGGCTATCTAGTGGCTGGAGTAGTCAGCGGGTTTTCTTTGCCTGTTTTGCTGCACTTAGTCGGACTCAAAAACGTTACCCTCATATCGGGGTTGATGGTGGCGACAGGCTCGGTTTTACTCTACTACCTAACGGAAAAATACCGCCAAGCATTCCCGGAAACAGCTCACTGGACGGATGACGACGAAGACGAGCAAGAAGAATTTACCGCCCGCAAAGTTACAGGCCCGCTCCAAAAATACGCCGTACCTCTAGTCAGTTTCTTCGTCCTCGCAGAAGTCCTCTACGTCCTGGTAGATTTCCAATTCTACAGCCAGCTAGAATACCAAAACCCTGGGGACGGAGCTAGCTGGATCGCTAGCTTCCTGGGCATTTACGAAGGCATACAAGGCCTGTTTCAAGTGGCGACTCAGTGGTTCGCTTCGAGCCGGTTGGTGGAAAGAATCGGTGTATTCGTGACGGCGATGATTTTGCCGGCGGGTATCGCGATACTCGGGGTGCTGACCATAGGAGCATCCCTCGGCCAGCTAGTATCTGTGTTCATCGGACTGATATTGCTGAGATTTTTAGACGAACTGCTGCACTACACGCTGCTGGAAACCGTTAGTCCGGTTTTATTCCAACCAATTCCCGACAATATTCGATCGGGCATTCAAACTCTAGTCAACGGTGTGGGCGAACCTTTGTCCTGCGGAGCTACAGGGGTCGGCATCCTGATTATGCTGTGGGTGACACAGAAGATACTCCCCCAGCAAGAGGAAAAGGCATTTCACGACCAGCAAAGCTTGATATTTATTGGCGCGATCGTAATATTGGCTCTGTTGTGGGTGTTTGTCGTATGGCTGATCCGGTCTCAATACGTGGGTTTGTTGGTCAAAAGTGCGGAGCGGGGGCGCTTGGGCGTCACAGACGTTGACCTCAAAGCTCTCAAGCGCGCAGTGGTGGAAACTCTACAAAAGCCGGGGGGGGAAGATGAAAAGCGCTCTTGCATAGAACTCCTGACGCAAATTGACCCCAAAAATGTCGGAGAAGTTCTGGCTCCCCTCCTCGATTCGCTGTCCCCAGGTTTACAGCGCCAGAGCTTGGAAACGATGCTGCAACACCCGAACCCCGCATATTTAGATGCTGTCCGCGCACTCTCGCAGCAATCCTTGCCGCCGGAGGTGCTGGCCTTGGCTTTGCGCTACATCTGGCTGACGGAAGCTGAACCCAATATTGAGAGCTTGCGGCCTTACTTGCAGCCGACCGTCGATCCGGTGGTGCGGGGTACGGCGGCTGCTTTAATTATGAGAAGGGGCGATCGCCAGCAAAAGGCAGAGGCTACTAACACCCTGCGCCAAATGCTGACGCACAAACAAGAGCGGGAACGTGTTATGGGGACGCGGGCTCTGGGAGAGGCTGATTATTTGCAAGGACTGCGGCTGCACATCCCCAATCTGTTGCAAGATGAATCTCTGCGAGTGCGCTGCGCTCTGTTAGACGTGATTTCGTCTACTCATTCGGAAGAATATTATCCTTCGCTGCTGCGCGGACTCGGTTACAAATCGACTAGGGACGCGGCTTTGCAGGCTATAGTCAAACTTCACAACGATGCCATTCCTTTGCTCGTGTATTTGGCTGAGGATATCCACAAGTCGGATTTGATCAGGTTGCAAGCTTGGACGGCTCTGGGTCAAATTGGGACTGTGGAGGCGATCGACATTTTGGTCAGCAATTTGATGACGGCTTGGGGAACTACCAGGCGCAACATCCTCCGCATCCTGTTGAAAATGCCCTCAGAAGCGGGGATAGAAGGGGTTCTAGACCGCATCGGCCGCAGCGGCTTGGAAACTCTCATGGAACAGGAGCTAATGTTTATCGGTCAAATTTATGCAGGTTTGGTAGATTTGTCTGGGGTAACAACCTACGGCAATTTATCCGATCGGGATGCCAACAGCACCGGAGCACCTGGCAACGATACGGCTCAATTGTTGCAGCGGGCTCTGGCGGGATTGGAAGCTGATGCTAAGGAGCGGTGTTTTTTGCTGATGAAGTTTCTTTATCCGCTGGACACCGTACAAGCCGCTGCTTTCAACATCGCTTCGGGTCAACCTTCTTTGGTTGCTAGGGGATTGGAAATTCTCGACAATACTGTGGATATAGCTAGGAAGCGATCGCTGATCAATTTGTTGGATCAGCACTCGGAAAGAGAAAAATTGACCAATCTCTCCGAATTGATGGTTTACAAACCTCTAGCCCCTAGCGATCGCTTGCGCCGCTTGCTAGAATTGCGCCACTTCCTTTCAGATTGGGCCTTGGCTTGCTGCTTTCACTTGGCAAGGGAAGCGCGCTGGAGCCTTACTGCTCAACAAACTCTCGTCTGTCTGCAGCACCCGACGGGTTTTGTCCGCGAAGCAGTGTTAGCCTATTTGAAAATAGCATCGCCGCGGGCTTTGGTCGAATTGTTGCCCAGGCTGCAAAATGACCCCGATAATTTGGTATCCGCTCAAGTTGAAGAGATGATGGCCGAGTTGGGGGCTAGCCCAAAAAGGTAAAGTTAGTTAGTTGTCAGTTGGCAACTGGCAGTTATTAGTTGTCTGTAAACAGTTAACAGTTAACAGTTAACTGTTAACTGTTTTTATTTCCCTTCTCCTTCCCCTTCCCCTTTAAATTAATCACTGCATCGCATTATGTTAACCAGCGTCGAACGCCTATTGTTGGTCAGGGAGGTTCCGATTTTTAAGGAACTGCGGGATGATTTTCTCGTGCGTCTAGCATCGGTAATGGATGAACTTTCGTTTCCTTCCAAACACAGGATTTTTACGGAAGGACAAGAAGGTCGATCGCTCTATATTTTGGTATCGGGAACGGTGCGGGTTCATATAGGCGATCGGGATTTGGCACAGTTGAAAGGAGGAGCTTGTTTCGGGGAAATGTCGCTGTTTGATGCGGAACCTCGCTCGGCTTCTATTTCTACTCTGGAACAATCGGAGTGTTTGATGCTGACTCAAATGCAGCTCTACGATGCTATTGATGAGACGCCGGGAATTGCTGTTAATATTATTCGCTTGCTGTCGCGCCGGATTCGCGAGTTGAATCAAAAGTTGAATGCTAAGGAGGCAATTATGCCGCCTACAGAGACTGCGAGAGTTGCTGAAATGCGATGAAATTTGGGAATTGGTTATTGTGTTTCAGGCGAGCTGTAATTCTGCAAAATTTATCTTCTCTAGGATGCCCAATGCGTACCTTAAGAATACGAAAAATTTCTATGGAGAGGGTGAGCGCAGCGCACATTACAATCACTTTTTGGTGAGTTATAAAACAATTAAAAACCCGGTTTCATTACGAAATCGGGTTTTTGTAATCGATGCTGAAGGGCGATTTATTGTCTAAACTATTCGGAAAATAAAAGGGTAGCGGTAAGGTGTGTTAGGCTCTTGCAAAACGTGGAGGATAGCCATTATTGTCAGTCCCCAGTGCAGCAGATAACCTATTGGTACTAGGATAAAGCCGGCCAGACCGAAAGTGACGACAGTTAACACCACAATCACGGTGCTGTACAGCCATACATTAAGGTGAAAATTGATCGCTTCTGTGGCGTTTTCTTTGACCACTGGGTCATCTGATACTAACAATACAGCGATCGGCGCTCCGATCGAGAACACTAACGTACTGAAAAAAATCGCCCCGTGGCACACCAGTGATAGCAGCTTTCGCTTGTCAGAGTCGTACATATTACTTTTCCTTGACTTTAGTGATAATTTTACCTTTAATAGCAACTGTAGCACAGGCTATAATGGCGATCGGGTGATGATTCCCCTACCTAATTTGTGATGACAACTGAACTCGAAACTGAACTGCTAACTGCTGTTGAGCGCCGGCGCAACTTTGCTATTATCTCGCACCCTGACGCGGGTAAAACTACTTTGACAGAAAAGCTGCTGCTGTACGGAGGTGCAATTCACGAAGCAGGTTCTGTGAAAGCGCGGCGGGCTCAGCGACACGCTACCTCTGACTGGATGGCGATGGAACAGCAGCGGGGAATTTCTATTACTTCTACTGTTTTGCAGTTTGAGTATAAAAAATATCACATTAATCTGCTCGATACTCCGGGACACCAAGATTTTAGCGAAGATACTTATCGAACTCTGGCGGCGGCTGACAATGCGGTGATGCTTGAGGATGCTGCTAAGGGTTTGGAACCGCAAACTCGGAAGTTATTTGAAGTTTGTAAGCTGCGAAGTTTGCCTATTTTTACTTTCTTTAATAAGCTCGATCGCCCTAGCAGAGAACCTTTGGATCTGTTGGACGAAATTGAGAAGGAATTGGGGTTGCAGACTTATCCGGTAAATTGGCCCATAGGTACGGGCGATCGCTTTAAAGGTGTTTTCGATCGCAGGGCGCGCAAAATTCACTTATTCGAGCGGGCTAAACACGGTTCTCGCGCTGCTGTTGATACTGTCATCGAATTGGGCGATCCGCGCATTGAAGATTTGTTGGAACAAGACCTTTACTATCAGCTCAAAGAAGAGTTAGAACTGCTGGATGAGTTGGGAACTGAACTCGATTTAGATTTAGTTCGGGCTGGAAAAATGACGCCTGTTTTCTTTGGCAGCGCGATGAGCAATTTTGGGGTAGAACTGTTTTTAGATGCGTTTTTAGATTACGCTATGAAGCCGATCGCCCGCAAGAGCACCGCCGGAGATTTGCCGCCAACTTATGAAGACTTTACCGGGTTTGTGTTCAAATTGCAAGCGAATATGGACCCCAGACACCGCGATCGGGTGGCGTTTATTCGGGTTTGTACGGGCAAATTTGAAAAGGACATGAACGTGACTCACGCTCGCAGCGGTAAAACGGTGCGTTTGTCAAGGCCTCAAAAGTTATTTGCTCAGGATCGCGAGTCGATCGAGGTTGCATATCCGGGCGATGTGATCGGTTTGAACAATCCGGGGGTATTTGCGATCGGCGATACTATTTACACCGGCCAAAAACTGGAATACGAAGGGATTCCCTGTTTTTCTCCCGAACTTTTTGCTTTTTTGAGAAATCCCAATCCTTCTAAGTTTAAGCAGTTCCGCAAAGGCGTTTCGGAGTTGCAGGAAGAAGGCGCAGTGCAAATTATGTACTCGGTGGATGAGGCGAAACGCGAGCCAATTTTGGCGGCTGTCGGACAGTTGCAATTTGAAGTTGTGCAGTTCAGAATGCAGTCGGAATATAATGTGGAAACGACGATCGATATGTTGCCTTACAGTGTAGCTCGCTGGGTTGACGGCGGTTGGGAGGCGCTGGAAAAAGTTGGGCGGCTGTTTAATACCGTGACGGTGAAAGATACTTGGGGAAGGCCGGTTTTGCTGTTTAGAAATGAGTGGAATTGCCGACAGGTGGAAGGGGATCATCCTGTTTTGAAGTTAAATGCGATCGCCCCTGTGGTTTCTGGTTTGGCTGTTAGCGAGGAGTGAGATTACCGCAGGCAAAGGACACAACACTGTTGTGTCCATACAAATGATATTTATTCGGCTTAAATACGCCGGATATAAGAAGTTACAATCACGGATCTAACAGTTTTTCTAAGATGGTGTAAATGTCTTTTTTGTCACCATCTTTACGTCTCCCTAGTCCCACGACAACAACTAGAACTCGATCTTGTTCGACTTGATAAACTATACGATAGCGCTGTCCAACAGCTCGGATGCTGCGAAATCCTGATAGGTTATCTACAAGGGCTTTGCCTTGCTTTTGTGGTTCTACTTTTAGTTGATCGATGCGATCGCGCAATTTTTCCTGTTCTCGTCGATCTTTGACTGCCTCCAACATTTCCAGTGCCAGTGGCGTAAGCTGGATCTCATATTCGATCGCATTTTCTTCGTGATTCATAGTCCCAATTTTGCTTTGGCATTTTCCCAGGGAATAGTTTCCCCTTGGCGTGCTTGGGTGATGCTTTGGCGCAATTTGGCAACGAATTCTGTATCGGTGAGAATATCTAAGGTTTCTAACAGTTCAGTCAAATGCGTGTAGCTGATTGCAGCCATAACGGGAACGCCATCTTGAGTGATGATGATAGGCTCATTGATAAGTTCTTGGGGTAGGTTTGGAAGCTGCTGCTGTGCTTGGGCAATGGTGAGTCGTTTGGACATGGTTGTACTAAAGCAACATTACTTTTAATTTAGCATTTCGGCCCAACTAACTGGTTTCCAGCCGCTGACGCTGGTAACGAGTAAATCCAAAATCTAAGATCCAAAATCTAAAATCTAAAATCGGTTGACGAGGGCCCCCCTCTGCGGCTACGCTTTGAAGTGAGAGGTTGCTTTGCTTGTAGAAGAGGCAGCCCGCGTCGCCCAAAAATCTAGTTGCACTGCCCAAAGCTGCGCTAACAGCAATGGACAGCTAACCGCCAAACTGTACAAGGCAGTCTGGAGGCTAACGGAGTATCTTAACATCCTCTGTAGCCGCCCTGCTATGTGTTGAAATGCGGGGCGGCTGGGTTTTTGGGTTTTTCTAGAAAACCCAAAACCAGGAGAACATATTATGTCACAGGAATTCGTGCCTGACGACAACAAATTCGATCGCCCAAATGACGACTCAGCAGCAGTATGCGAACAGGAAGTGGTGCTGTTAACGGTTGTCGGTTCGCCCAAAGGTGTCCGGGAAACCATACTCACTTTGTACCGGCTGGGATTTGCAGAAGTGGGCGATTGGAGTCCCGTACAGCGTGCGGCGAATCCGAAGCAGGTGATGAGCGTGCTGATCCGTCGGAAGCGGGCTGAGGGTACATCGCCGAGACAATCTGGGCGGTAAGCTGCAAGGTTAAGTCGTTTTTAGGGCTTACGCATGGGGCCGAGAAACCGGGTTTTTACGAGAATACTTGGTTGTTACCCACACATTCGGTAAAAAACCCGGTTTCTTTGTCGGAGTGCGTAAGTCCTATTAATCTGATATCTTGCACGATTATCAACTACCTGTTTAGGAACGGGCAAGATGCCCGTTCCACAAAACTCAATTTTATTGTGGAACGGGCATCTTGCCCGTTCTTAACAATGGTGCAAGATGTGAGATTAATCTTATTCCAAACGTTTTAATAACTCTTGAGGTGATAGAATTGGTAAAGTGGAACCAGCGAAATCTCCTGCATCGCGGGTTACAATCGCCTCTAGGTTATCTGACAGCGCACAAGCTAACTGTACGGCATCTTCAAAATCCGTTAAATTGGATGCAAATGCTATTTCCAAAACGTCGCGATCGACGGCAGATACTTTCATTAATGCTAGTGTTTCAGCAATAGCTTGACTAGCGCGATCGAGGCTGCGAGTTTGCCTTCTGACAATATAGAAGATATTTGTTAAGGTTGTTGCCGTTACATATCCCTCAATTTGCTCATTTTCGATCGCCTCAAATAAAGCATCAGCATCTTCTACAAACGGTTCTCGTTCTAGCAAACTATCGAGGATAATGTTGGTGTCTATTAATACCTTCATTTTAGGTATTTCTCCACCAAACGTTCTTCTAGCATGGCTGCCACTTCGGCATCTGTTGGAGGTGGCGTATCGGTTTTTGCTAGCCCTCTGAGTCGCTTGGCCGCACCTTTGCGATCGGGCCGCAATCTGAGTTTAATTTCGGCATCTGTTGCGGGTGGTGCATCAGTTTTTGCTAGCCCCGTCATGGGTTCCACAAAGTCATCTAGCAGAGGTTGGCGAGGTCTGAGTTCCTGTCTGATGGACTCAACAATCGCGTTGACTAGAGCTAATCTGTCGGTAACTGATAGTTTGTGGGCTTCTTGGCTTAATGGCAGCCAAGGAATTTGCGGTATTTGGGATTCGTTCATATTTTTTATATTTTGATATTTTCTGGGTCTATATTAGCAAATTTGGGACTTACGCGCGGTTAGCCAGAAACCGGGTTTTTTCGAGAATTCTTGGTTGTGATGCGTAGATTCGGCCAAAAACCCGGTTTCTTTAAACGTTTTTATTAAAACAAACTGATAATACCGCTATTAGGAGTGTCACTTAAAGCTGCGATCGCATCATAGTTCTCTCTTAGTAGCCTCTCGATATCCCGCGTCGAGCAATTTCCGCGCCGTATCCAAATTACCTTGGGAGGAAACCCCAACAATAGACTCAATTCGCTAAAATCGGCATCCTTGGTAACGACAATATAGTCATGCTGACGAGCATACTCCCAAACTTCGCGATCGGGTGCGGTAGGTAATCCAATTGCATCAACATGAGCGGAATTCGGATAAATATCAGCAAGGAGATTGACAAGACGAGGAGAGAGATTTTGGTCAAATAACAGTAGTTTCATCACCCAACAACTAACATAAACTGTTCTCGTTTAGCTGCGAAACTCAAGCAAGCTAAAATATCCTGTTGCGTGAGATAGGGAAAATCATCTAGGATTTCTTGATAAGTCATCCCAGAAGCGAGATATTCCAACACGTCATAAACGGTAATTCTCATACCTCGAATACAAGGTTTACCACCTCGCTTACCCGGTTCGATCGTAATGATCTTAGCGATGTCTTGTTCTGACATGGCATTTTTCCTTTAGCTACTGTTTTCAATTTTAGCATCAAAAAATAGGAATTGATTCACCGATCGCACGGGTGGCCAGAAACCGGGTTTTTTCGATAATTCTTGGTTGTGATGCGTAGATTCGGCCAAAAACCCGGTTTCTTTGAAGGCTGACGGGCGAATGGCCAGAAACCGGGTTTTTCCCTTGAATACTTGGTTGTGATTCGCAGATTCGGCCAAAAACCCGGTTTCTTTGTCGGAGTGCGTAAATCCTGTGAACTTTCGGTTTAAGTTAACTGGACACATCCTCCTCCTTAATGTCGCGTCTTTACTCATTTCGATCGAGCTAACTGCTGACAGTATCATCACCCAAATTATTGAGAGATTCTTGCAGCGAATCGCGCATATTGCGAACCCAATTGCGGTTAGGAGCAATGGCTAAAGAGCGATCGAACATTTCCAGCGCCTCTTGCCAATTCTTGAGTGCTTTCTGTCTCTCAGATAATTTTTCTTGCAAATCACCCAGACATCGCAGCGCATTCCCTTTGTTGGTGAGAGCAGCGATATCATCCGGTGCAATAAGTAACACAGAATTATAGGCAGCCCTCGCCTCAAAGTAAGACTGTTTTGCAGCCTCAAATTCACTTAGCTGTGCTTGCAATTCACCCAGACCTCGCAGCGCAATCCCTTTGTTGTTGAGAACACCGATATCATCCGGTGCAATAAGAAAAACTGAATTCAAGGCAGCGATCGCCTCAAAGTAAGACTGTTTTGCCGCCTCAAATTCACTTAGCTTTGCTTGCAATTCACCCAGACTTAACAGCGCCTTCCCTTTGTTGTTGAGAGCACAGATATCATCCGGTGCAATAAGTGAAGAAAAATTACAAGCAGCGATCGCCTCAAAGTAAGACTGTTTTGCCGCCTCAAATTCACTTAGCTGTGCTTGTAATTCACCGAGACCTCGCAGCGCATTCCCTTTGTTGTTAAGAACACAGATAGCATCCGGTGCAATAAGTAAAGCAGAATTCAAGGCAGCGATCGCATCAAAGTAAGACTGTTTTGCAGCCTCAAATTCACTTAGCCGTGCTTGCAAATCACCGAGACTTCGCAGCGCATTCCCTTTGTTGTTGAGAGCGTTGATATAATCCGGTGCAATAAGTAAAGCAGAATTATAGGCAGCGATTGCCTCTGAGTAAGAAAGTTTTGCAGCCTCAAATTCACTTAGCTTTGCCTGTAAATTACCCAGACATTTCAGCGCGATCCCTTTGTTCTTGAAAACGTCGATATCATCTGGTACAATAAGTAAAGCAGAATTCAAGGCAACAATCGCATCAAAGTAAGACTGTTTGGCCGCCTCAAATTCACTTAACTTTGCTTGCAAATCACCCAGACTTTGCAGCGCATTCCCTTTGTTGTTGAGAGCATTGATATCATCCGGTGCAATAAGTAAAGCAGAATTATAGGCTGCAACTGCCTCTAAATATTCCTGTCTTGCCTCTACATATCGAGCCAACCAAGCATAGTAATTTCCCTCCGATCGCGAAACTCTACCAAACCAATAATCACTTTTAATCCACAACTCATCTCTAACTTCCAGCAGCGCCTCGCATTCCTTATAGCGACTCTTTCTCAAAGCTTCATCAAACACCTCTTTCCATTCTTCTACACCCCGCTGCCAATCCAAGCGATTAGCATGAAAAATTGCCTCCGCCGCATTCCCCACTTCTCGGTAATGCTGCTCTAAAAAATCATGAGCTTTGCGAGTTTTCGGATTATCCCGGTCGGCATCCAAACGCCGCAATAAATCGTGAATCCGATACCAGTTATCCCCCCGCTTCTGCGATTTCCACACAAAGGAAAAACCCGTCAACATCTCAAAATTTGCACTGCTTGCATGGAAGTGGCAACCAGCTCCCAATTTTACGTACAAATCCTCATCAAAAGCGCGGCCAGCACTCAGCGAATGCACGGCAGATCGCACTTCGCGATCGACATAACTCAGCAACCGATCTGTTAATTCCGCAGTCTTGTTTTCCAACTTCGGAATCCGCGCAAAATCCGACGACAGCAACTCAATTCCCCGCCTTCTTTCTGCCAGCACCGCATCCGCGCACAAACCCAAATAAAACGGATGTACCTGCAAATTCTCCAAATTATCAGCGGGATTGACGCTGGCATATTTAATTACAGCATCTGCCAAATCTGCCTTGTCAATCTCCACTTTGTGCAAGTAATCCCTCGCATCATCCGGCGACAAATGCCACACCAATTGTGCATCTATATAATCGGCGGGAATCGGAAACTTCGACGCATTCGGCCACCGCAATTGCGTCACCGGACAATCTCGCCCCGCCACAACAACTACAATCCCCAATTTGTAATCCAATGCCCTCAACAACCGCCGAAACCACTCATCTTGATACCAAAAAGTTGCGCCTTGAGAATTGCGTTTTTCATCCCACATTTTCTCGTGAGTATCGAACAGCATCACGAGGCGATCTGGTTTATTTTTGCCAGCCATTGCCGCATTCAAATCCTTCGCAAACAATTGCGGCAAACAGTCGGTTAACTCAGTATCAATATCCTGACGGCGAATTTGATCCGCCTTTTCATCGCTGACACCCAAGCGATTTTGAATTAATTTCATCGCCCGCTTAATCCCGCCGAATTTATCTATCCCTTTGAGTACCGCCACCGCTTGCGCCACCACCGGAAAATCTGCAAAAGTTTCAACTATAGGTGCCACCAATTCCGCCACATCATCGGGGAAAAGTTGGTTGAGAGTTGCCTGTGATTCGCCTTTGTTCAGCAAATACCAAAAGCAAGCAAAGTCATAATTGGGAAATTTAAATTTATATTTCTTAGTTGCTGCTGCAACATTTCGCCGCAGCATCAGCAAGCCGTAAAATCTATCTTGCGGTTTATCTTCTTTAATCGGTATCAATCCGAAATCGTGTCTGACTGCGGGGATGGGAGTGTAAGTTTTAGCTGCTGCATAGCGGACGGAATTAGCAACTTCGGCGGCTTGCGATTCTGGGAGTTCGCGCCATTGTTGCCACACATTCGGTGCAAATCTTTTGCAGCAGTGAAACTCCAAGTGTTTTAGCAGCAAAGACTTGCCGTTGCCTCCAGCCCCGAAAAAATACAAAATTTGTTCCGGAGGCGGGTCTTCGTTTAAATAAAAGGCAAATCGGCGGGTAAATTCGTGTCTGTCGGTGAAGAGTTGGAGTTTGCGATCGTCCCCGATCGATTCGCTTTCAAAATCTTCGTCGTCAATTGGCATAAGTGTGCGGGTGAGGAGTTATTTTATTATACCAATGGGGGATTGAAGTTGGGCATAGATATCAATTAGGGGCGAGCGCATTTAGGGCATATGTTAAAACTGAGATATTGCACCCTTCTCAATCAGCTTTTGTGAACAGGCAAGATGCCTGTTCCACAAGAAAATTTATCTTTTGTGGAACAGGCATCTTGCCTGTTGCTGACAATGGTACAAGATGTGAGTTAAAACCGTAATCGATCGACCAGCCAAGTTATCTTAGAAAGGACGCTAGCGAAAGCACAGTCATGGCACCTTCCACTAATCCAAATCCGGCGGATTCATCTGCAAAACAGTCTCTAGAGGCTGGGCTAGCAGCTTTGAAACAGCAGGATTACCCCACCGCGATCGCCCTTTTAGAATCCGTTACCCAAACCGCAGCTAATCAACCGTCGGGAATCCGCGCGCAGATGGGGTTGGTGGCTGCGTACAAAGCAACCGGTAATGTGAAAGAGGCGATCGTCCTGTGCTCTTCCCTCGCCAAAAGTCCTAACTCTCAAGTCAAAACTTGGGCCGATCGCGCTTTAAAAGAATTAACCCCCCCTCGCCCCCCAAAACCACCGGAAAATAAACCAAAATCCGCAGAAACTCCCCCCGAAACAGGCTTTGTCGCCTTTGATGCAGCAACTAAATCGCCGAAAAAATCGCTTGGGGGCGATCGACCTACCGTAGACAAAAAAACAGGATTTTTACCTTTAGAGTCGGCTGTAGAGCCTGGAAACGCCAAATCGCAACCGATTTCCCCGCCACCTCCACCCCCCACAGGCCCGACTTCTGAACCGGAAAACTCGAGCGAAACCGCACCCGATACCGCAGAAATTAGTGGCGAAAATAGTTCCGGTTCCCCAACAGATATCCCCGGATTCGCCAGCCCAAATACTTACCAACTCACTTGGCGCGAAGCAGGGCGCGTCGCGAAAAGCCCGCGCCCGCTCAAACCGCTGAAGTTGCTGGAGTTTCGGGTGCAAGCCGTTGCAAGTGCGATCGCCCTATTTTTCCTAGGCCGGTTTGTCCTGCAATTCCTGCTGACAAACACTAATTCTCTATTAGTTCAGCTTTACATATTCACTAGACTGCCTATTTTCGCCCCGATTCAGCTTTTTTACCGCGATCCAACTCCGTTTGTTCAGATGGTTTTTGGATTGCTTTTGGCCTCGTCTCCCTGGCTTATAGACGCGCTGCTGAAACTGTTTTGCGGCATCGAAACTCTGCGCGGATCAGTTTTATCCAAGCACAGCAAGGAAGCTAGTCGGGTACTGCGAAGTTATTGTACCAAGCAAAATATGCCGGTGCCGATGCTGAAACTCTTGCCGCTGAATGTTCCTGTAGCTTTCAGTTACGGCTGTTTGCCCCGTTTTGCTCGGATTGCTGTGAGTCGCGGGCTGTTGGAACAGTTGACGGATGAGGAAATTGCTACTATTTTCGCGCGGGAGTTGGGCCATATCTCTCACTGGGATTTTGCCCCGATGTCCCTGGCGCTGCTGGTGATTCAGATTCCTTACTTAATTTATTGGCAGGTGGCGCACTGGCAAGAGCGGTTGTGTGATTTAATGACGATCGAGTTTTTGCGTTCTGCTGTCAAATTTGTGGCCGCTGCAATTTCTGCTACGAGTTATGGGATTTATAAGTTGTTCAGGTGCCCGATGTTGTGGCTGTCGCGCCGCAGAGTGTATTTTAGCGATCGCACTGCTGCAGAAATTACGGGCAATCCTAACGGTTTGACGCGGGCACTGGCTAAAATTGCGATCGGCATTGCTGATAATATCGAACAGCAAAAACAAACTAGCTTTTTCCTGGAAAGTTTCGATCTATTGTTACCTGTAGGTGTTGGACAAGCTGTAAGCCTTGGTTCTGCTGCATTACACGCGCCGCTGGAACAGATTTTGCTGTGGGATGTCAGCAATCGGGAGCGCAATTGGCTGACGCTTAACCGCGCGCATCCTTTGCTGGGAGAGCGTTTGAAGCTGTTGGCCCTCTATGCTCAATTTTGGCAACTGGAGACTGAGTTAGATTTGGCAAACGCGGGAGTGCAAGAACAACCCAGGAAAGGAAAATTGTCTCTGTTTAAGTCAATACTCGAATTTAAAGACTCAAAACTATTTTTACAGGGTGCGCCGTTTTTTGGAATTCCGATGAGTTTGGCGATAGTCGGCGTGCTTTGGCTGATTGGCTGGATTTTTTCGAGGACGAGTATCTGGCAGTTGGATTGGCTTTGGGGCGATCGATCGATTCTTTGGGGGTGTTTGCCGATCGGATTTAGCATCGGTACTTTGATGCGGATCAATTATTTCTTCCCCGACATTACACCGCGAGAAACCGCTTCGCCGAGTTTGCCGGAAATTTTGTCAAATCCCGAGAGTTTGCCGCTGGATGCTGAACCGGTGCGGCTGGAAGGCCAACTTTTGGGTCGATCGGGTATGAATAATTGGCTGGGACAAGATTTGATTTTGCAAACGGCGACGGGTTTGGTGAGGTTGCACCATGTTTCGAGGTTTGGCTACATTGGCTCTTTGTGGCCATTTTTGTTCAAAGAGACTACTCGCCCCAGCGATTTGATCGGAACATCTGTTGTGGCGACTGGTTGGCTGCGCCGGGGTGCTACTGTGGCGATCGACCTTGAAAGTCTCCGCAGTCAAGGAGGGAGGGTTAGTGACAGCGGACATCCGATTTGGTCTGCGATTTTGGCTTTTGCTGCTGCTTTTTGGGGCGCATACATCATTATCCAGGGCCCACGGTGAGGAATAGTTGTCCGATTGTGGTGTGAATCGCTCTCAACGCGCAGCCAGGATTAGTTTTGAGTTAAACAGCGGAGGGGCGATGTTCTCGTTGCTGGTGGCGCAGCCTACTATTCATTGGTGTCAACGTAACGTCAAACGTAGTACCAGTCTGGTGTTTGACGATTAGGGTTCGATCCCCCCTAGCCCCCCTTTATAAGGGGGGGACAAGAAATATGCTCAAAGTCCCCCTTATTAAGGGGGATTTAGGGGGATCTAGACTTAGGTAAAAGCGAGATTTCTCAGGGGTTTCCGGCGTAAGTTGTCACTAAGGCCTACAGTCTTCTTCCTTGTTCCCTCGTAAAGAAAAGTTGCTTTTTTGCCAGCCCTCTGTTACATTAGTTTACAGGAATTGGATTGAATTAAATAGCGCGATAACTTCAGTTGGCTAAAATCCCTTAAGGCATTGCGTAAAAATTGTCAACATCCCAACACAGCAAGTACAGCCAGCCGCTTGTCGGCTGTTTTTTTTCGACCGCTATTTTTGCTGTGCGGGATGAATTCTCAAAAGTGATTCAGATGTGGTTTCCGTTAAATTCAGACTGAAATCTTCCTAAATAACTAGCTCTGTTACCAAGGCTGTGATACCTTTAAAGAATGCTCGGACTCTGCCGGGCCCGATTTAAGGGATACCAGGTAAGTGAGTAGTTCTCAGCATTAGGAGCGAGATTAGGAACGAGGTAAGATTACTGGCTGAAAAAAGGTTAGCCATTTTATCCATCACTGTATTAAACTGAATACTGGCATTCCGATCGCTTGCAATTGACATCCTTGGACATAAATTTCTAGACGGCGCTGGCTATAAACATTCTGAATCAAAACCGGAAGCAAGTAATACAGAATAGCCAATAGCCTAAACATTTGAGTGATGACTAAAAGTTTACACAACAACCTGAGATTTAAAAGCTCTCTGCATCGGCGGTTAAGTTCCGGCCTTATCAGAGTAAATCATCTTTTTGTTCTAAAAGATGGGGGGAGCTGTCAAGGTTGGTGGGAGGAATGCGCCAATTCTCGGGTTATGTGGTGTTTGCCTGAAGTCAATATTCAGTTGACTTCAGGTAATTCTGTTCGAGCAAATTAATTAAAATCCAAGTCGGGAGGAATTTTTCATGTCTATTCGTCTTTATGTTGGCAATCTACCGAAGGAACTCGATCGCCAAGAATTGCAAGAAGTTTTTGCACCGGAGGGCGAATCTGTTACCACAAAGGTAATTACAGACCGCAAAACTGGTAAATGCAGAGGCTTCGGTTTTGTAACGGTGCTAACCGACGAACAAGCCGACCAAGTTATTGAGAAATACAACGGCTTGATGTTCAAAGAAAACCCCCTGAAAATAGAAAAGGCACTGCCCCGTTCTAAGGGTAAATCTGAGAAGGGCGAAGACGATCAGCAGCAGTCGCCGCAGTCACCGCAGTTGGTGTCGGCATCGGCGTCTGTGCCTATGCCTGTGCCTGCGCCGCAGCAACAGCAGCGCTCTGCTTCGGCTCCTCCTACCCAAGGTGGAGGCGGTTCCAGCAAAAGCAATCGCCGTCGGGGTGACAACAACAAGTCTCGCCGCAATCAGTCAGCAACAACGGTGTCGAGCGCTGATTCCGGCTCGGTGCAGCCAGATCCGCGCTGGGCGAGTGCTCTGGAAGAACTCAAGCAAAGATTGGTGGAAGCTCAGACTACTAATTAGTCGAAAATGGCGGCTAATTGCTGCTGTATCTCGACTGTGGTTGACTGAATGTATCTGGAAGTGCGATCGAGAATGGGTCAAAAAAGCCTGTTGTCGATCGCACTCTTTGATCGTAAAAAACCTCTAATATCTAGCAATGCGGTAAAATAACCGCGATCGGGCAAGTAATGAAAACTCAAGTCTTCACTACCCACCAGTTGGATTTTGGTCAATCGACCGGACACGATATCATATCCTAAGAATAGTTGGCAAAAAAAACCCGGTTTCTCTGAAAATATAGGGTTGAGCAGCGAGACATCTAGAAAGAAATCAGGTTTTTAGCCCGTTTAAACAAGTCCTCTTTATTCGATCGGCCCGAATTCGATTGTCTCAATAAACTCAAAAATCTTGTTCATAATTCCCTCAACTTCAGACTCCAGGGAACCCAATTCATCCCCTTCCTGATAAATTCGCTGACAGCTTACGGTGTAGCAAAAATCGTCAGCAATAAAAGCCATAAGTCCCCGGTAAGCGTCCAACCGAGTCAGAGGGCCCTCGTTTTTCTGCACGCTGAGAGTTGCACCAGCAGGCAAATCTAAAACCACGAAATAAGCTTCTTCATCTTCTAAATATTCTGCGTGGAGTAACTTAGAATTGGGAACATTAGCAAGAATTGCCTGAGAAACAAAATTGTCGAGAAAAGACTTGAGATAAGCTTCCTCGCCAACCGAGTCGATGGTTTCTTCAACTTCACCACCAACAGGGAAATAATCAATTTTCAGCAAAACGCCAAAGTCGTCTGAAAATGCGACACAGCCTTCTTGATCATCAATTTTACCGCCTCGTTGATCGTCAACTGGAACGGGAACGCTAAAATTGCCTTCAGGAGACACGTACCATGCCGCATCGAAATCAGACTCTTCGCCCTCTACTTCCGAGTAAGCAGCAATTACATCCTCAATAATTTCCGCAGCTTCCTCGTCTTCCACACCTAATGCTTGCTGGAATTCTTGGAGGAAAGCCTCGTGCTTCTGGGATATTTCCCCATCTGCAACAAACATTGCTGCAGTTATTGCAAAAGTATCCAACACTAACTCATCTGGCATGGATTCCCAAGCAGTATTAAATAATGCTCCTAAACCGTCTTGGGCAACAATACCGGCGAGTCTTTGAAACATTGCTGACATATCATCTTCCGAGTATTCAGCAAATATTTCTGATTCCCAAAGTATGCTTTCTAAGATATCAGCATCCGTGTCAGGGGAATTTGCCTCCGCTGCGACAAGTGCTACCGCTGCTACGGATTCTTCTAAAGTTAAGCTTGCTTCGGATTTGTCTTCTGAATTGAATATTTTATCAAACTTGCCCACAGGTTTTGCCCCGCTAGTGTTTAGTTTTGCTATTCATAGCAAATTTATGACACAAAAAGATAGTCGTCAGGGATACATTTACTTTTTGCAAAATCCCGCCAGTCAATGTAGGGTGCGTCTAGCCTTAAACCTTACCACTCGTGAATATCAAATCTCCAATTAATTTACCAAAGACTGCCAATTATTGTGAATCCGGCCCAAAACTTCGGGTGTGAGAAATCTGCATTTGGTACTTGTGCCGATTGAGTAAGGTCGATCGCGCCTTGAGTTCCCCGCAATTGACCATCTTTTACTACAATTTGTTTGTGGATCATTGCCAGTTGAGCTTTTCTGAGCGCTTCAGCTTTAATTGGCTGCGATGCCAAATTGCGATAGAACTGCGTCATCAGCGCTAAAGTGGCGACATCCTTAAGGCTGTAAGGTCGATCGCCCTTAAATCCTATCGTCCTGGACGCATCCAAACCAAAAAAACCCGGTTTTTTGCGGTTTTTGCTGTTAGTCAGCCCAATAACACGACTCCCCCGCCCGCAAATCTCAGCTTACAACCGTCAACAGCAGCAACTAATCCAGGTAGTTTGACACTGAATTCTGCCAATACTATCCCCAATGACATCTTGCTAAACGGCGGTTCAATTCCAATGATGAACAGCTTTAGCGGCATCGATGATGACATTCTCATCTACGACTCTAACAGCTTGTTAACATCTCTAACCAGCGCTCAAACTCAGCCAATTCTTCTTTTGCAAGCCGCGAGTGTTAGTGGTGCGCTCACTCTTACTGCTAATACTTCTGGTAAGGAAGCTGACCTTTTACTCAATGCGAATCCGAGTCCCATTCAGCTACCAACAAGTAGCGATTTAAGTGGCACTTCTACCTTGTAGTAATTGTAGATGTGGTTGAGGGCGATCGAATCGATAAAAACCCGGTTTCTTGAAGAAACCGGGTTTTTTGCAGTTTTTGCGGTTTGTCATACCAAATCCGGGTTAGCTATTGTCGCGATCCATGGTATGGTGCGTCGCTCGTTCTAACGTTGCTGTTCAGAGGCTGCCAATAACCTTTCGTGCCTAACCCGATGACGTTGATTCGGTCGGGTGCAAGCGAGTTGTTATGCGGCGGAACTAGCAGGCTTTATGCCTTTGTTTTTAGTAGGGAAGCAATTTCAATCATTAATTCTCGGCGATCTGGCTTTATATAATCAAGATTTGCTGACCAGTTCAAAATATCTATGATTTCTGCTGATTGACTGGGAGCAAATTGATTGTTTGTTACCACTCTTCTGAGTGCCAATAAAGCACTGTATTGAGTGTAGGGCCTCTCCAGAATACCAACTGCTCTAGAAACTAACAAATTTATATAATCAGTTGATGTGTTCCACTCAATGTGCTTGTAAGCAGACAAACGCTCTCCCCCCTTGTAGCTATTGAGTCTTTCATGAACAGGAAAATTTATAACTTTAGGAATTAAAGTCCACATTGTTGAGGAAATTTCGTGCATTAATCTTGTACGGTTATGTCCAAAGGGCATTTCATCTCTAACCCTATCGTAATAGCCAGCCAATTGATCTATCCGCTTCAATGCTTCCGTTGAATCTATATCGCTCGCAGCATCAACTAAAGCTATGGCATTTCGATAGCGTCCCTCAAGCTGCTGCTGCGTTTCCTGAGATGTTAGATTTATAGCCCCAATATCTGATATTTTTTCTTCGTATTTTTCTGATGCTTCTTGAACACCGTATTTTAGTTTAATTCTCAGTAGATTAGTCTCAATTTCCTCAATGCCTTGTTCACGTAACCAATTTAAAGAACCTTGCACTTGCGGAACTTGAGAAAGAATCCAAGGAAGTAAAATAGGAAGCCAAAAAAGAAAGAGAAGAACTAAAGTTACCGATGTAACCTTTAATTCAAATGAAAAGCTCCAAATATTGCTGTTAACTTTATCCAATTTAAAAGAAATGTTGAGTACGCTTAATATGAGTAAGACAATGATAGTAATCGAGTATTTTTTTCTCAAAGAAGAGGAAAGACTCGAATTGATACTCAATCGCTCATCTTGATTAATTTTTCGATGTGAATTTCTATTCATACAAGACCACACCACACTTTGCACTATACGATCAACCATAGCTATAAAACTCGGCTGATAATCGCAATTCATAGATGATTTTTCGTATCCACAAACAATCTTGTGGCAACTTCATACTGCGGAATTTACAAGTGAGCTTTCGACTGCACCCCCACCGATAAACTAACCGCATAACTTATAATTGTACCGCAGCTACAGTAGAATACTCTTTCCGATCGACTAATCCGGAACATCTGCGGTTTAACTTTGAACAATCTGAAGGCCTTCTACTCTACCTTAACTCAACAAATAAACCACCCGGATCGCCCTGTCGGTGATAAAAAGTGACATGATTTTGTAAACTTACGTAAATTACCTCGATGCAGTCCGCAGATTTGGTAAAAAACCCGGTTTCTTTGGTCTGAGTTACCCATGAATGACCAGAAACCGGGTTTTTAGGAAAATACTTCGTTGCAGTCCACAAATTCGGTAAAAACCCGGTTTCTTCGATCGCACTTGGTAAGTCCTGTAATGAATCGAACCCAAATGTAAAATATTGTTACAAGTTACTTGACATCAGGAACTAAATCTAAATTACCAATGACTATAATTGGGTAAAAAATAATTTCCTAGGGGAAATTCCATGCAGAAACTAACTAGAATTTTATTCACTACAGCTTTAACCCTAACTATCTTGTGTTCTCCCACAGCAGCTTTCGCCAAAGCAAAAATTCAGATAGCCATCCTTTTAGATTCTAGTAATAGCATGGATGGACTGATTGACCAAACTCGTACTCAACTTTGGCAAATTGTTAATTTTTTAACTAAAGTAACCAAAGATGGCGAAGTGCCCGAGTTAGAAGTTGCCCTTTACCATTATGGTAATGACAGCTTACCTTCCTCGGAAGGTTTTGTCAGATTATTAACTGGATTTACTCCTGAATTAGATTTAGTTTCCGAAAAGCTATTTAGTATCAAAACCAACGGCGGTCAAGAATATGCTGGCTGGGTAATTCGTTCAGCAATGCAAGAATTAAACTGGAGTAAAAATCAGGAAGATTTTCGCGTGATTTTTATTGCGGGTAATGAACCATTCGATCAAGGCCCAATAGTTTGGAATCAATCTGTCAATCTCGCTGTCAAAGGAGATACCCTCGTTAATACAATTTACTGTGGTTCAGCCGAAAGTCAGGAGCGACAACTTTGGGTATCAGGAGCTAATTTAGCAAAAGGCAGTAGCTTCAACATTAATCAAAACCAACAAACTGTGGTAATTAAGTCCCCTTACGACGACGAAATTTATATTTGGAATACTAAACTCAATCAAACCTACATTCCCTACGGTAGAGAAGGAAGAATAGGACAACAACGTCAGGCTGTTGAAGATAGTAATTCTGGCGCCAATTTTGCTTCGCGTAGTGCGTCCAAAGCTTCTGAATACTATGATAATGCTTCTTGGGACTTGCTGGATGCTCTCGAAAACGGCACAGTTAAACTAGAGGCAATATCAGATGATAATTTACCAGAAATCATGCGAGGGATGACGCTAACAGAAAAAAGAGCATATGTAGCTGGAAAGAAAACCGAAAGAGAGGCGATTAAAAAGACAATTCGCGACTTATCTCAAAAGCGTACAGCATATATTGAACAACAGCGGAAATCTAGTACCAATAGTGGCGAAAATACTCTCGATCGCGTAATGATTCAGAGTCTCCGCCAGCAATTAGCCGCTAAAGGATTCAAGCTTAATTAAAAGAACGCAGACGAAATTTCATCTGCGTTCATCTGTGTTTATCTGCTAATATCTGCGGTCAAAAAAACGCCCAATCCCACTACTTCGCAGCCGGTAAAGACAACTGAGGCGAAGTTTTAGGATAGCTTCCCTTCACGGGAATCGCATCCGGTTCCTGCGAAAGCAAAAACTCGCGAATAACCCTAGCAACTGCTCTTTGAGCTAAACCGCCGACTACTTTCTGCCCCATATTCTGCACTTCCGGTTTCACCAACAACTGCGGAAGTAGCTGCAATACTTTCATCGTGTCAAAACCTGGAGTTGATTGCAAAATATCCCAAATCCGCTTGATGTGTTCTAAGTTTTTTTGTTCAGTTGGTGAAACAACAGGTTGATTTGCCTTGACTCCAAACCATTCGCCGACGACTGCTTTGGCGTTAGCAAAAGCATTGCTCGAAAGTGTGTCAAGGCTTTTGACTAATTCCAGGACAATACGATCGCGAATGAAATCTCCTCTTTCGGAAAATAAATATTCTAAAGCTTGGTTCAAGATTTTGCTCACATCGTAATCCTCGCTCTCGCGGGCATTGTTGAGCAAGTTTTCTAAGCGGTTCCAGCGGAATTCGCCTTGTTTGAACAGCAAATCTTGCAGGGATGCTCTCAATTCCGGTGCGGGGTCGCTCAACAGCCGTTTTGCAACGTAAGGATAAGCTTTGCTCAACACTTTGAATTCGGGGTCAACGTTGATGGCAATCCCTTCTAACGTGACGAGCGATCGAATAATCAAAGCATAGTAAGCTGGAACCCGGAAAGGATATTCGTACATTACCGCCGAAAGCTCGTCAGTAATGCTTTTGAAATTGAGTTCGGCAACACTAGCACCCAAAGCATTGTTAAATACGCCCGCCAAAGCTGGAATAATTGGCGTCAAATCGGTGTCGGGAGTTAAAAACTCCAACTTGACATAATCTTTTGCTAAACCTTCAAAGTCGCGGTTCACCAAATGCACCACAGCTTCCAACAAGCCGTATCGCTGATAAGGTTTAACTTCGCTCATCATCCCGAAATCGAGATAAGCCAACTGACCGTCCAGAGTCGCCAAAAGATTGCCGGGGTGAGGGTCTGCGTGAAAGAAACCGTGTTCGAGAAGTTGTCTGAGAGAGCACTGCACCCCCACTTCAATTAAGTAAGGAGCATCGATTCCTTGAGCTTTAACGGCTTCTAAATTCGTAAGTTTGATGCCGGTGATCCACTCCATTGTTAAGACGCGGCGGCGGGTATATTCCCAGTAGATGCTGGGAACGTAAATGTCTTTGATGTGGCCGTATAGTTGGGCAAACCGTTCGGCATTTTGTCCTTCGTGGGTGTAGTCCATTTCTTCGTAAATGCGCTCGCCCAACTCGTCCATAATGCTTGCGAGGTCACTGCGAATTATTTTGAAGTTGTTTTGCGCCCAAACTGCAACGCGCCGCAGGATGTAGATATCTAAGCCGATGTTCTCGGCTAAACCCGGTCGCTGGACTTTGATTGCGACTGTTTCCCCGGTTTTGAGTTTGCCTTTGTAGACTTGTCCGAGAGATGCTGCGGCGATCGGATCGGGGGTGATTTCTGCGTAGATGTCTTTGGGGTGGGCTCCCAATTCTTCTTGGATGAATTGATATGCTACTTCGTTCGGAAATGCTGGCAATTGGTCTTGCAGCGTTGTTAGTTCTTCTAAATATACTGGCGGTACTAAGTCAGGCCGTGTTGAGAGTGCTTGTCCGATTTTGATGAAAGCTGGGCCGAGTTGGGCCAGAATTTCTCGCAGTCGGACGGCGCGACGCTTTTGGTTGGTGGCGGTACGACCTGTTTTGCCGTCGAACCACACACTGAAGGCAAAGCTAAAAAATGTCCAAACAACGCTCGACAGCCTTCCCCAGACTTGTAGAGGTCGATTTCGGTACAGGGCTGCGATCGCCACTGGATCGTACCGAACAGCATCTCCTGCCAACTCGAAAGCTATGTCTCTGGCTGATTTGAGCCGATCGTCCGTTACGACCTCGGTCTCTAGTGATACTGGTACTGCTTGCAGGGGAATTGTATTTGCATCTTGGAAATTGCCGAGTACAGCCTGAGTCCCTGAATTTACATAAGTTTGCGGGGAGGCTGGCGATACTGTCTTGACATTCATAAATCAGACCTAGTGTGAAGCATTGTAAATATATTGTAACAATTTAAGGAAGAAGACCCTTCTTCCTTCTTATATACTTACTCGCCGCTGCTGGATCTTTTGAGTCGATCGCGAATGCCTGAGAGTTGCGATTGGCTGCTGACGGGCGATCGAGGTTGGGGCATTTCCGTATCGGGCCAGTTCGGTAAGTCGTTACAGGGACAGAACTCCGGGGGCATTCCGGTTTGTTGGAACACTACAGGCATAGCGCAGCGCGCGCAGGGACTGATTTCCCAACCGGGTGTCAGCAGTTGGGCAATTGTTTCGTTTGTGCCTTCGAGGTAACAGTCTCCGCTGTCGCGGGAGATGATTTTTTGCCAGCAGTCTTCAAATTCCTGGCTGTAGCGATCGCCGGCATTTACCGATTTGGGCAGCAGCGCTTCGGAACCGTTGCGAATTAATACTTTTTTGCCTAACTGAAACCAGTAAGCAATATATTTTCTTACTTCACTATCTGATGCCATAACTTTTAGTCTACCCTTCAACTAATTGATTATTTTAGACTTTTAATTTGAAATTAGCACTCTTTCTTAAGAGACATTTTAGCTTTTACATAATTTCAAAATTTGGCTATTCCTCATGTCAAATTGTTGGGTTGTTCCCCCTAGGGAGTATGTTTTTTGACTAATTTATGTGACTCTTGTGTTTTCAATCTTAGTTAAAATTATACCTAATTTTTAGTTAAAATTGTCCATCGGAAAACCGAGATGTTTTCTGTCTTGTCGATCGCGACTCCGGCTGTTAATTTTTCGCTACGGGCGGCAGCGGGGTACCCAGAGCCCTTAGATCCAAGGCGTAACCTCCGGTGGCGAGATAAACATTATCGGCGATCGCCCCGATGTGGCGCACGAGAGTGCCGAGGCGATCGCGAAACAGCCGCCCCGCCGGATAAGCAGGCACAACACCCCATCCGGTTTCTTCCCCTACCAAAATTACATCAGCCGCCGCCGACTTCAAACAGGCTAGCAAATCTTGCTGCGCAGCCGCCCAAACAGCAGCTTCTTGTTCCAAAAGATTTGCCGTCCAAGTTCCCAGGGAATCAATCAACAAGCAATCTGAGGGCTGGCTGGCCCGCACAACTGCCGATAATTCGATCGGCACTTCTAGAGTTGTCCAATCAACAGGACGGCGATTTCGGTGCCGATCGAGGCGACGAAGCCACTCCAAATCCGTTTCATCAACGCGACTGGTAGCCACATAGATTATTTGTTTTCCCGAACCCGCCGCCAGAGTTTCGGCCCATTCACTTTTGCCACTTCGGGCAGGCCCAGTTACTAAGATTAATTGTCTAGATGTGGTGGGTTCTGAGTTAGTCATTAGTTATTAGTCAGCAGTCATTAGTCAGATACAAAGGATTAAACACAATTACCAATTACCAATTACCAATTATCATTTAAACTGCCAACTACCAAATGCTTTTTAAGCGATAATAGCATTGATGAGACAATATCAGAGTAAGTCGATCGCGAACCCCAGTATTTCCCAAGCTGTTATTTATGCCAGACCCTCAGATATCAGCGATAATTTGCACCCACAATCGTCACACCTATCTAGGTGCAGCGATCGACAGCTTGCTGGTACAGGATTTTCCCGACTACTTTGAAGTAGTAGTAGTGGATAACGCTTCTAGCGATTATGCAAGCCCCGAAAGTTCGATTTCGCGCACCCGCGAGGTGGTAGAAGCAAGACAGGGCGATCGCCGCCTCAAGTACGTCTGGGAGCCTGAAATCGGTCTGTCAGTGGCGCGGAACACCGGCGCAAAGGAAGCTCGCAGTCAAATATTAGCTTATCTCGACGACGACGCTATTGCTGAGCCGAATTGGCTCAGGGTGCTGCACAGCGCTTATCAAAGCAATCAAAAACTCGCCGTAGCTGGTGGCAAAGTCAATTTGCTCTGGCCTTCGGGAGTCAGCCCGCCCGAATGGCTGTCACCGGGATTAGCCCAGAACTTGGGATCATACGATTTAGGCGACACTTGCCTGTACGTGACTGCTGCCGGTTTGACTCCCAGGGGTGTAAACTACTCGATCCGGCGCGCTTTTCTCGAACAAATTGGCGGCTTCGATGTCAAACTCGGTAGAGTCGGCAAAAAGTTGCTGTCAAATGAAGAATTGCGCGCCACAGAATTAGCATTAGAGCTAGGTTGGCAAGTAGTTTATCTGCCCGAGGCCCAGGTGCTTCACCATGTCGCCACAGAACGGCTCAACAAAGCTTGGTTCCTAGACCGCGGGTGGTGGCAAGGCATCAGCGAGTGTTATCGCGAACAATTGTCCGATCGAGCCGGTATTGCTCAGCTTTGGCGGGGGGGTGAAAAAATATTGAGGGGTGTCTACAAGTCTTTTAAATACATTAGAGATCCGGGGCTGCGCTTTGAAAATTTCGTTTTTGCTTGGGGTCAAATCGGTTATTTGAGCGCAGCCGTCCGCGGCCTGATTTTTGCACCGAAATCGACCAGCAGGCATTAGGCTATAGGCAATATCCCTCGCTGCTAAAGTCGTCGGCGCGGCTGTGCCGATCGCATTTCATCCACCAAAACTCGACCGCATTCAGGTTCAAGCACTCGATTATGACATCTAGTTCATCCAAGATTCCGGTTTCAGTTCTCATTCCGGCAAAAGACGAAGAACTTAATCTACCTGCGTGTCTGGCCAGCATTGCCAGGGCGGATGAAGTTTTCATGGTTGATTCCCAAAGCAGCGATCGCACGGTAGAAATTGCCATCAGCAGCGGCGCAAAAGTAGTGCAGTTTTACTTCGACAACCGCTGGCCGAAAAAGAAAAATTGGTCTTTGGACAATCTGCCCTTTCGCAACGAATGGGTATTAATTGTCGATTGCGACGAGCGCATTCCGCCGGAACTTTGGGACGAAATCGCCCAGGCGATCGAAGACCCCAATTTTGACGGCTACTACCTCAACCGCAAAGTCTTCTTTTTAGGCCAGTGGCTGCGTTACGGCGGCAGATATCCCGACTGGAATTTGCGTTTGTTCAAGCATCAAAAAGGACGTTACGAAAACCTCGGCACTGAATCAGTTCCCAATACTGGCGACAACGAAGTTCACGAACACGTCATTTTAGCCGGTCAAGTCGGCTACTTAAAAAATGATATGATCCACGAAGATTATCGCGATTTATTTCACTGGATAGAACGGCACAACCGGTATTCTAATTGGGAAGCTCGCGTTTATTACAATATTATTGAAGGGCGCGACGACAGCGGCACTATTGGCGCTCACCTATTTGGAGATGCCGTACAGCGGAAACGATTTCTCAAAAAAGTTTGGGTGTGGCTGCCTTTTAAACCAATGCTCAGATTTATTTTATTTTACTTCATTCAGTTAGGCTTTTTGGATGGAAAAGCTGGCTATATTTATGCAAGGTTATTGAGTCAATATGAGTATCAAATTAATGCAAAACTTTATGAGTTGCGTTGTTGTGGCGGTCAGTTGAATGTGGCCGAATCTCAACCGCCTCTGTCGCCGCCAGTAGTTATCAGTCAAGAGACAGAAGTTAAATTGCCTTAATATTTTGGAGGGAGGGGGGAATTGGGAATTAGGAATTGGTAGTTGGGAATTAGGAAAGCCAGCCCATACCGAGTGGCTTGAGAGATTTTCATTTAATAAGTTCTTCTAGTGATGGAAAAAGCAATTTTTCTGGGCTCACTTTTTCGCAATCACAAGGCTGTTGAATTGCGGATATTGCTGATACTTTTCCCAGCAGCAATTGGATGCTTTCGATTAGCAATGGTAGAGTTAATAAAATAATTGATGCAGAGACTAGCAAGCTAATCAAGCCGTCAGCCCAATTCCAGTGCAGCCACGCGACGGCGATCGCAGCTAAAATTACTCCAACCGACGAAAATATGTCGGCAACTGCGTGCAGAAAGGCGCTTTTGAGGTTCAAGTCGCCGTGACAGCAAGAATGCAAGCAGCAAGCGTTGATCGAGTTGATGCTTAAACCGACAATTGCGGTAATTAACATCGGGAGCCCTTCTACTTCGGGAGTTGGGGACAGCAAACGGGCGATCGACTCAGCAGCAATCCACAGGGCGATCGCCACTAAACTGATACTATTAATTAAAGCAGCAATGATTTCTCCTCGTTCAGGGATTGGCGATTGTGCGATCGTACAATCTACCGATTTACTTTTGCGTTTGACTGAGGAGTACCAAGTCGCTGTCAAAGTTATTGCTAAAGCTGCTACATCTGAAAAGACGTGACCCGCATCTGCTAATAGGGACAAACTATGAGAATTAAGTGCGGCGATTAACTCTGCTACAAAAAAGCTGCTAAGCAGTACCAAGGCTGTTTGTAAAAGTCGCACTTTGCCAATTCTGGGATTTATATTCTCGCATTGTGCGATATCCTTGGCGTTTTCCGAGTCAAAATTGTCCCTAACTAGAAATGTCATGCAGCAGTCCTTAAGGTTAAACTCGATTTTAAATTAAACATTAAATTAACTATCAATGACCGATTATATACCAAATCCCCACCAAGATCCGGAAAATTTGAGCGCAAATTCCCCAAATTCGGGAAGAAAAGATCGCCAAATTAGCGACAATCACGCCAATACTTTGACAGGCGAATCTTTAGTCGATTTGCGCCGCTACGATCAATCAAAGTTTGATCGAGGAAAGCCTAGTTGGGTAATTTTGCTTTGGTGGTTCGTCCAGGCGATCGGATTTCCTCTCACTCCACACCCTTTTAACGGCATCAGAAGGGGGCTGCTGCGGTTATTTGGAGCGAAAATAGGTCGCGGTGCGATCGTTCGTCCCACGGCTCGTTTTACCTATCCCTGGAAAATTGAAATCGGAGATTACAGTTGGATCGGAGATGATGTTGTATTGTACAGTCTCGATCGAATTGCGATCGGCAAACACTGCGTCATTTCTCAAAAAAGTTACCTCTGCACCGGCACTCATGACTCCCAAGACCCAGCCTTTGGCTTAATAACAGCATCTGTTACTATTAATAACGGCGTTTGGATTGCCGCCGACTGCTTCATTGGCCCTGGTGTCGAAATCGGTGCTAACGCTTTAATCGGAGCTCGCAGCAGCGTCTTTAAAAATATGCCTGCAGGCTTTATTTGCACAGGAACACCTTGTCGTCCCCGCTGTCAGCGAGAAATTAACAAAAGTTCGTAGTAGGGACTTCAGCGTCTCAAAAGTTCGTAGTATGGACTGAAGTTCTTTCTTGTCCAACTTGGAACTAACGGGACTTAAACAAAGTTTAAGACCTAATAAAGCCCAACCTCGCTTTATATGCAGCAAATACCTCCATGCTTTCTGGTTAGCCGCGAACCAATCTATAAAATATATAGCAACCGCCAAAGTTATGAGGATGTTTATGTTGAGAATCAGTTGTTACTATCCCTTCAGCCGTTGCGCGATCTGTGACAGAATTAGTCACTAAATAGCCATCTTCTGTTTCCGCAGAAAAAGTCACAGCATTCCTAACGGTAGCTATTGATAACCAAAGAGACCTTGTACCCGGAAACTAAGCAGATTGACAAACTTGTGGCCGAATTGGAATTTCAATGACGAATTCTATTCCCTTTCCTGATACAGGCTGGCAGTATAATCTGCCCCCATGCTTTTCAACGATAATTTGGTAACTGATAGATAACCCCAATCCAGTTCCTTTACCGATAGGTTTGGTAGTAAAAAAGGGGTCAAATAGCTTCGGTTCAATGCTTTCGCCAACTCCCCGACCGTTGTCACTAATATAAATAGCCACCCAATTATCGTCAATTAATTTTGTACAAATCTGAATGCGGTTCGGGTCTTTTTTGATTTCTGCAAACGAACGCTGCTGATTAGATTCCTCCAAAGCATCAATGGCATTGGAAAGAATATTCATGAACACTTGATTGAGTTGTCCGGCATGGCATTCTACTGGTGGAAGCTGACCGTAATTTTTTACTACTTCAATCTCAGGATGCTCTGGTTTTGCTTTAAAACGATGATGTAGGATGGTGAGTGTACTATCAATTCCTTCATGAATATTTACTGCTTTCACGTCTGCCTCATCCAGGCGAGAAAAGATTCGCATAGACTTGACAATCTCTTGGATGCGCTGCGTTCCTAAGTTAATTGAGTTGAGAACTTTGATAAAATCTTCCTCCACAAATTCTAGTTCTATTTCATCCATTGCTCCTTGAATCCGAGGGGTAGGATTTACATAATCTTCTTGATAGAGGTGTATAATTTTTAGTAAGTTATGAGCGTACTCTTGGGCATAACCCAGATTGCCAGAGATGAAATTTATCGGGTTATTAATTTCATGAGCAATGCCAGCAGCCATTTGCCCTAAACCAGACATTTTCTCGCTTTGGATTAACTTAATTTGCATTTGTTGCAAATCATCATAGGCTTGACTGACTTCTATAATTTTTTGCTCCAATAACGTATTTTTTTCCTCTAATTTCTCAGCTAGAACATGAAGCTTTAAATGCAGCTTGACGCGAGCTAATACTTCCTCTTGTTGAAAGGGTTTGGTAATATAATCTACCGCCCCAAGCTTAAACCCCTCAACTTTATTCGCGGTATCCGAGAGAGCAGTCATAAATATAATGGGAATCTGTTTAGTTTCTGGATTAGCCTGTAATCGACGACAGGTTTCAAATCCATCAATTTCTGGCATCATGACATCTAGTAAGATTAGATCTGGTAGAGCATATTTAACTCGCTCTAGTGCCATTTTTCCCGATTTCGCAACCCGAACTTCAAATCCTTCTTGGCTTAAGGCATCAGATAAGACACCCAAGTTAGCTGAATTGTCATCAACTATAAGAATCGTACCATTTGCTTGAATTTCTGAATTCATAAACCTTACTTGTAGGACTCAATAAACGTTAAAATCTCTTCGTCTTGAAAGTCCTTTGCCATCTGATGCAATCTTTTAGCAAAGGGAATGTATTGGGGATCTATTTCTTCCAGTAATACCGCCTGCTTAACTATTTCTAGGAAATTTCCTTTCATAGCCAGCTCGTATAGCATTTCCATTTCTGTAGCAGGCGGGGCAATTAGCTCATCGGTGTCTGAGGATCTCGCCTGTGGCTCTTCATTAGCTTCATAAACCCATTCCAAATCAAGATACTGTTGTAATTTTTGCAGGAGCTCTGTTGCCTGAATAGGTTTGGGAATAAAGGTGTTGCCTCCTGCTTCTAAACTTCTGTATTGATCGGTTTCAAATACGCTGGCCGAAGACACAATAATGATGATGTCTTTGAAATTTTCCGATTCTCGAACCCGCTTAATTACCTCGAAGCCATCTAGTTCGGGCATTAATAAGTCGGTAACAATTAAATCGGGCTGCACCTCTAGAATTTTTTCCCAGCCTTCCTGCCCATCGTTCGCTTCAAACACCTCAAAGCCGATCGGACTGAGCAAATTGTTAATTACCGAACGGTTAGCCCATTTGTCATCAATAACCACAATCTTAGGTTGGCGGTGTTTGATGCCGATAATCTGCCCGTGATGGTCGATTTGAGACGTTTTCACCCATTCATCGGCTTGAGGCAGACTAACATCAAACCAGAAAATACTGCCAACATTCATCTCACTTTGAACCTGAATGGTACTGCCCATTAGTTCTACAATCCTTTGGCTAATTGCCAGTCCCAATCCCGTACCTTCCGTCTGCCGCCTGCGATCGCCTACCTGCTCGAAGGGCTGAAAGATAGCTTGGAGTTGCTCTTGGGCAATGCCGGTACCTGTATCGCGTATTTCAAAGCGAATTTTTCCTTCTGTTGCAAAACTGACTATAAAAGTAACACGGCCCTCATCCGTAAATTTAATAGCGTTGCTCAAAAGATTAAATAACACTTGTCGCAAGCGTTTTTCATCCGCACGAATACCGATCGGCAGTTCGGGGCTTGAAGGAAAATGAAAGTGAATTCCCTTAATTTCAGCTCGGATGCGACACATTTCTGCTACACCTTGCAGGAACGCCGGGAAATGAAAATCGGTGGGCATTAGTTCCACTTTCTGTGCTTCAATCTTCGACAAATCGAGAATATCATTGATTAACGTTAGTAAATGGGAACCGCACTGATAAATGACATCAATGCGCGATCGCTCTTCTTCATTCAAGACTTTGGAACGCTGAAGAATCTGCGCGTACCCCATGATGCCATTAAGCGGAGTCCGCAATTCGTGGCTCATGTTGGCAAGGAATTCACTTTTGGCCCGACTAGCTGCTTCTGCGGCTTCTCTAGCTTTGGCCTGTACGAGTTCTGTTTGTTTGCGATCGTGGATATCGATACAAGTGCCAACCCACTCCCGGAGGCTGCCATCTTCATCCAGAAGTGGCACCCCTCTAGCTTGGAAATAACGATAGTTTCCATCCGTTCCGCGCATTCGATATTCCATCTCAAACATGCTTCTCGTTTGCACTGCTTCCATCCACACCTGAACTGTTCGTTCACGATCGTCCGGGTGGATTGTATCTAACCAGCCAAAACCAACCCCCTCAGCTTCCGTTTGTCCGGTGTAAGCTCTCATACTCGGTGAATCCTGGCATCTTCCTTCAGCATCCGTTGTCCAGACAATTTGGGAGATGGCAAGGATTAGGGAACGATAGCGTTCTTCGCTTTGTTTGATAGCATCTTCGGCTTGTTTGCGATCGTGGATATCGGTGCAAGTGCCAACCCACTCCCGGACGCTGCCATCTTCATTCAGAATGGGTACCCCTCTAACTTGAAAATAACGATAGTTTCCATCCGCTGCGCGCATTCGATACTGTATGTCATACACGCTTCTCGTTTGCGCTGCTTCCATCCACACCTGAGCCGTTCGTTCGCGCTCGTCCGGGTGAATTGCATCTAACCAGCCAAAACCAACCACTTCGTCTACGGTTTGTCCGGTGTAAGCTCTCCAACTCGGTAGATCCGGGCATCTTCCTTCAGCATCGGATATCCAGACAATTTGGGACGTGGCAGCGATTAGCGAACGATAGCGTTCTTCGCTTTGTTTGAGAGCATCTTCCGCTTGTTTGCGATCGTGGATATCGCTACAAGTGCCAATCCACTCCTGGAGGCTGCCATCTTCATCCAGAATTGGTACCCCTCTTAGTTGAAAATAACGATAGTTTCCATCCGCTCCCCGGATTCGATATTGTACGTCATACAGGGTTTTCGTTTGCACTGCTTCCATCCACACCTGAGCCGTTCGTTCGCGATCGTCCGGGTGAATTGCATCTAACCAGCCAAAACCATCAGCCATCTCAGCTTCGGTTTGTCCGGTGTAAGCTCTCCAACCCGGCTGATCCACGCATCTTCCTTCAGCATCCGCTGTCCAGACAAGTTGGGACGTAGCAGCGATTAGCGAACGATAGCGTCCTTCGCTTTGTTTGATAGCATCTTCGGCTTGTTTGCGATCGCTAATGTCATTATTAATTTCGAGTTGGGCAATCGGCTTTCCTTCCCCATCGCGCTGTAATGTCCAGCGACTTGCCACAATAATATCCCGACCGTCACGGGTGGTATGGTGCAGTTCTGCTTCCCAACTTCCCTGCTGGAGAAACTCTGCAGTTACGGTTTCTAACGGTTGAGGGAAGACTGTTTGCAAGAATGTGTGAATGTACTCCCCGACTACTTCGGCTTTTGTCCAACCATAGAGCTTTTCTGCACCTTGGTTCCAGTAGATGATGCGGTCATCCATATCTCGAATAATGATACTATCGCTTGCTAAGTCGAGTATTTCTAGGGTTTGACGGAGCGTTTGCTCGGCTTGTTTGCGATCGCTAATATCTCGTGATATGGCGATAATGCCGAGGATATTGCCCTTAGCATCCCGCCAAGGAGTCTTGGTAGTGAAAAAGGTCGCGGTGGTCTCACCCTGAGAGACCTCTTCCTCGTAAGTCTCAGCGATTCCTGCTGCCATGACTTGGCGATCTTTTGCCATAGCACGGACACTCTCATGCGGTAGTAATTCCCAATCATCTTTGTCGATGATTTCTTCAATTGACTTGCCCAGGAAGTTTGCCACATTGGAGTTAACGGCAACATAACGCCCTTCCCGATCTTTAACGAAAATGAAGTCTGGTGTACTTTCCAAAATAGAGTTGAGCAGTGCATTGCGATCGCGCAACTCTGCTTCCATTTGTTTGCGATCGCCAATGTTTCGTGCTATGGCGATCAGACCGAGAATATTGCCCTGAGCGTCCCGCCAAGGGGCTTTTGTGGTTAAAAAAGAAGTGATGCCCTTACCATTAGAAACATCTTCTTCGTAGCTTTCAGTAGTGCCTGCTTCCATGATCTGGCGGTCTTTTGCCATTATTGCAACCGCGGCAGCAGGGGGAAGGAGTTCCGAATCATCTTTACCGATAATTTCCTCAATGGGTCTACCGTAAAAGGATTTTGCCACGTCGGAATTAAGGGCAACATATCGGCCTTCCCGGTCTTTAACCACAATTATGTCTGGCGTACTTTCCAAAATAGAGCTCAGCAAGACGTTGCGATCGCGCAGCGCAGCTTGCTGTTGGCGCAGAGCTTCTTCAGCTTGTTTGCGATCGTTAATGTTTCGTGCTATGGCGATCAGGCCGATAATATTGCCCTGAGCGTCCCGCCAAGCGGCTTTTGTGGTTAAAAAATAATTGCTGGTCTCACCATTAGAAATTTCTTCTTCGTAGGTTTCAGTAGTGCCGGCTTCCATAATCTCGCGGTCTTTTGCCATTATTGGAACGGCTGCCACAGGGGGCATCAGTTCCGAATCATCTTTACCCACAATCTCCTCTATGGGTTTACCGTCAAAGAAGAAGTTTGCCACCTCGGAATTAAGGGCAACATATCGGCCTTCCCGGTCTTTAACCACAATTATGTCTGGCGTACTTTCCAAAATAGAGCTCAGCAAGACGTTGCGATCGCGCAGCGCAGCTTGCTGTTGGCGCAAAGCTTCTTCAGCTTGTTTGCCATCGGTAATATCTGTATTAGCACCAACCCATTCCCGAATTGAACCATCCGCCTTCAGAATTGGTACACCACGACAACTCATGTAGCGATATTCTCCGTCATAGCGACGCATACGAAATTCAACTTCATAGAGCGATCGATTGGCAACAGCAGTTGACCAGGCAGTGGCAATATAGGAGCGATCGTCTGAGTGGATCGTGTCTAGCCAGCCCCATCCCTTGTAATTATCAAAGGTCTGTCCTGTAAATGCACTCCAAGTAGGTTGCTCGATCGCCATTTCGCCGTCCGCATTGCAGATCCAAATAATTTGAGCGGTGGCTTCCATCAAAGAACGAAATCTTTCTTCACTTTGTTTGAGGACATCTTCTGCGTTTTTGCGATCGCGAATATCGCGCGTAATAGTGGCAATCCCTACCGGTTCATTAGTCTCTGGATGTCTAATCAAAAATAGGGTGTAATCTACCAGGATGGGTTGACCTGTCTGGAAATGTCTGAAGCGGAAATCACTCCGCCAACTTCCCTCTTCCATTACTGCAGGCAGAATAGACTGCTGTACCAAGTCCAAATCTTCTGCCATAAAGAAGTCGGTCATGTGTTTGGTTCTAGCCTCGTCCAAACTACTGAGTCCCACCAAATCCAGACCAGCTTGATTCACGAGTATAGGGCGACCATCCATTGATGCAACGCCAACAAAGTCACGGCTATTCTCGATCGTTGTAGCGAGCAATTGCCTTTCTTCCTCTGCTTTTTTGCGATCGCGCAGCGCAGCCTGCTGTTGGCGAATATCCCGCACAATAGTGGAAATAAACTCGACTTCACCCGCTTCGGTTTTGTGGACGATTAAAACCTGGGAGACTGGAATTTCTTCCCCATCGCGTGACAAAAATAGGATTTCACCAGCCCAACTACCCTCTCGCAAGGCGGTGGGAATTATTTCGTTGTGGAACTTTGCTTTTGCCGAGGGAGCTAATACAGAATCTATAGTAAACGGCGATCGTGCTTCCTCTAGGGACATCCCCAGCATTTCCTGTCCGGCTTGGTTGAGATAGACGCTATGCCCAGCCGCATCACAAACTCCTACTAAGTCGGAAGTTGCTTCTAAAATTGCCGTCAGTCGTGCCTGCTTTTGTTCTGCCCGCTTGCGATCGGTAATTTCAATTACAATGCCACCAAGACCAAAAACCCTGCCATTTTCATCCAGCAAAGGATAGTAAGATGCTTGCCAGTAGCGGACGATGCCCGGTTGTTTCGGCGTTTCACCCACTAATTCAGAGTCGAGAACGGGCTTGCCTGTATCCAGAATGCCTTGCAGAATTGGTTCCACAGTCGGAGCCAATTCTGGCAGCACTTCACGCACTGACCTACCAATATGGTCTGCCACACAAACGCCATTCATCTGGGCCAGAACTTCGTTAATTTGGACATACCGGAGTTGGCGGTCAAAAATCAGCATTCCGGCGTTGGCACCTGCAAAAAAAGCGTCGAAGTGAGCCTGTCGCAATACCTGTGCTGTTGTGCTCTCTTGGTGTGGCGGTTGGGTTTTCTCTGGTGGGAATTTGCTCATGTTGGCTCGTGCATTTCAGCTTTTATTCTAGAACTTCTGTCCAATGGTGCGATCGCAAGGTTTTCCTTTTTTCCTATTTGGGTACTGAAAAAAACGTTCATTAGCGCGACCATTAGGCTTTCAATCTGCGATATATGTATCCCTTGCGACACTCTTTCCCTTAATTATTCGGATGTATCGCCAAGTATTTCTATTTCCGATCAATTCTATTGCTAATCAATCCTCTCTGTAGAACATTGGTGACAACTTAACCTAGGGAAGCATTTGTCAATCAGCAATTATGCTCAGCATTTACTTATATTTTGGGTTGAGAACTTAGATTTGGGCGATCGAGGAATCATGTCTCGCGCCATATTTATTTCCACCCACCCCCAAATCGCGAATTTTCCACTCCTGAACAAGCAGTGTTTTCAGTAATTTTACGGATTGACAAATGCAATTAAGTTTTAATTTGTCCGCAATGTCGGTAGAATGCCAAGTATTCTGGGAACGTTCTCAATTTTAGCTAGATCCGTTAAATTTTCAGTTAGATATTCTTATATATACACAATACGGACGCAACTGGCCTAGTGATAGAAATATCTCTCCCACCAGTTAAATTCATTGTAATATTAGGAGATTTGACTTGTCCACTTAAACAGTTATTCCATAATCCCTGATTAATTTTATCACAGAAAATCAACAAACTTTTCGCTAAAAGTATGCTAAACTCCCAGATAGTTAACGTTGACTAAAGTTAGTAGGGGGGATTGGCATTAATAATAGATGATTCCGCTATTTTGAAAATGTGGCACGCTAACCCTAGGTATGGGAGGAAATTATATCCTAAAAATTGGCAAGACGGATAAAGGCGTCGTAGTCTGAGCAACCACAGATATATGTCAGCAATTCAGTTTTTTTACCCTAAAAATATGTCAAAATTCGTGATAACGAGTTCAGTTTTTTATTGTCAGACGGAGAACTAAGGACTTTATTACTTACTGCCAACGGCTTAAAAAATGGAAACAAAAATAATATTATTTACTGACTTTAATTTGAACGCAATACCAGAAGAATTATTAACACAGCTTTTCCAACTGTTTACAGCAACCCTATTTAAAATAGGCGAGAATCCTGTATCGCTGCAGTCACTGGTGGAACTAATAGTCTTGTTTATGGCGATCCTTGTCATAGCACGATCTTTTACCAACTTTCTTAAGGAACGCTTGCTAGTCAGACTGGGAATTGACGAGGGAAACAGGGAAGCCATCGCAGTAATTATTGGGTATTTAATAGTAGCTTTGGGCGTGATAGTCGCCATCCAAAGCATCGGCTTCAACCTCGCTTCTTTTGCAGTAGTTGCGGGGGGATTGGGAGTGGGAATTGGCTTCGGAATCCAAGATTTAACAACTAACTTTGTCAGTGGGTTAACGCTGCTTTTAGACAGGCCTGTGAAAGTCGGAGACTTTGTGGAATTAGAAGGATTAATGGGAATCGTCAAAAAAATCTCGATTCGATCGACCATCATCCAAACCACTGAGGACTCTAGCGTTATAGTTCCCAACAGCAAAATGATTAGCAACAAAATTGTTAATTGGAGTTACGAAAACTCGCTACTATGTTTGCGAGTTCCCGTAGAAGTAGCCGAGAATAGTAACCCGCTGTTAGTGACAGAAACTCTGTTAAATATTGCTTACGCGGAAGCGGGAGTTTTATACGAACCGAATCCGAAAGTATTGTTTGTAGAGTTTGGCGATGATAGTTTTAAATTTGAACTTTTAGTTTGGACGGACAGGCCGACTGAAAGAGAATTAATTAAAAGTTCTTTGAATTTTGCAATTGAATACAATTTCCGCCACCAGAAAATCGAATTTCCCTTCAATGACAGAGAAATTTATTTGCAAAACCCCGAAGTTCTGTTGTCAATGTTCAACAAAAAAGAAACTGCAATTGATCTCCCGAAGAGTTACTCGGAAAATGAGCAGAAACCGCCAATTTTGGCAGAGAAACTGAAAAAGCCATCGTCCCTTAGCTGTTTGCTGCGAGAGGTGGAATACTTTGAAAACCTGACCGATCTTGAATTGCGGCAGTTGATTGAAGTTGGATACCGCAAAAGGCTGCGATCGCAAGAATTTTTGTTTCACGAAAACGACCCCGGAGATGCTTTTTACATGATTCTTTCAGGTTCAGTAGAAGTTTTTGTAGAAGCTATTGACAAACATCTGAATAACCTAGGTAGTGGTCAGTTTCTCGGAGAACTTTCTTTGATGTTGGGCATCCCCAGAACTGCTTCGGTAAGAGCTTTGGAAGAAACAATTTTGTTTGCCATCAATAAAGAAGGTTTCCAGAAAGTTTTAACTGAACGACCGGATTTATCTGAACAGATTATTAAAGAAATAGTCAAACACAAAGAAGAACTCCGCGAGAGACAGAAATTATTGCGAGAAATGGAATTGGTAGATGCCGCAGAAGAGGATGAAAATCCTGTAGAATGGGTGAGAAAACGGCTAAAAGATATATTTACTGTTTGAAATAATTTCTATGACGCGATTTATTCACGATCTCTTTGCCAAAGAATACCTGGAGGAATTGCTGTCGCCGCTCGGAACGGTTAATATCGGCCGCGATGTGACTTCAGAAGTCCGAGAAATCGATGTTTATTTCACTCCCAGCACCGCAATTCCCGAATACTCAGAAACCCTGGGATTGTTGGGAAAAATGGCAAACACAACGGCAATTTTTGAACCGTTTTGCAATCCGGCCAACGTCAGCGAAATTTGTAGCTGTCTGGGCAAGTTATTGGACGTGCGAGGTGAATTGGAGCGCAAATTTAGGAGAGAAAATACTCGCTATGATGATGCTCAGTTACCGAAACTGTGGATTTTGATGCCCACAGCATCGAAAGCATTGGTAGATAGCTTTAATGCGATACCAGACACAGATAATTGGATGCAGGGAATTTATTTTTTGGGGGAATCTTTGCGGACTGCAATTGTGGCGATTCACCAGTTGCCAGAAACTCCAGAAACCCTGTGGTTGAGGATTTTGGGCAAAGGGGGAGTGCAGCAAAGGGCTATTTCCCAATTAAGCGCTTTAGCTACAGACGATCCGTTGCGGATTATCGCGCTAGAATTGCTGTATCGGTTACAGTCAAATTTAGTAACCGATGCGCCACAAGAATTAGAGCCAGAAGAGCGGGAGTTAATTATGGCCATTGCACCACTTTTTCAACAACAAATACAAGCAGCACAGCAACAAGCTAGAGAAGAAGGACTAGAACAGGGACTAGAACAAGGACTAGAAGAAGGACTAGAACGAGGGCTAGAACAAGGACTAGAACAAGGGCTAGAACGAGGCAGACAAGAACAACAGCGCTTAATCTTAGAAAACTTTCTGCGAGTTAGATTTGGAGAATTAAGTCCAAAAATGACAGTTTTTCTATCTCCAATATCCAAGTTGGCGGCGGCGGAATTTACAGTTTTGTTGCTGGCAATATCGATGCTGACAGTCGATGAAACAGGGCGCGAACAGGCGGTGAAGTTGTTAGCTGAAAGTGCGTTGCAAATACGATCGCCTGAATTGGGCGATATTCTGCCTACAGCCGTTACTAATTTATTGGCGTTGCCTGTGGCAGAATTGACATTGTTTGTAGAACAACTGCCAGAGTTATCGGCTGAGGAATTGAGGGAAAGGTTAGGAAAAACACCTGACTAAAACCTGCGATCGCAGCCATAAAGGGATCTCGCTCTTTATGGCATTTAAATAATTATCCAATAAAATTCCTAGATTCTGTCGATCGCACTTAGGAATTGGACTGCGGGGATAAAACCAAGTGCAGCAGACCGTCGATCAGTCGATCACGCTCCATTGGGATAATATCTTTGCCGTGCATCATATGCTGCGTTAACTGGAAATATACCAGCGATCCAATAAAAATCCGCGCCGTTGCCTCCGGATCGGATAATTTTAACTCTGGATGCGATGCCAAATATTGAGTGAGCCGCTCGATCCCCGGTTTAGCTAAGTTTCTCACAAAAGTCTGCGCTAGCTGGGGAAAACGCCCCGACTCCGCAATCACTAACCTCACAAAATTGAGAAATTCAGGTTCCTGGGTCACCTGCTCTAATATAGTTGTGGCAACGAATCGCAGCGCTACGGCCGGTTCTTCATCCAGAACTGTAAAATGGACTTTTTTTCGCGCCAGCCGCTGTACCAAGGCCACGAATAATCCTTCTTTATCTGCAAAATAGCTGTAAACCGTGGCTTTGGAAACTCCTCCCGTCTTCGCTACCTTGTCCATACTCGTGCCCGCGTAGCCGTGGGCTAAAAATTCTTGCATCGCACCTTGCAGGATTTGCTCGGTTTTGTCACTTGCTGCCGCGCTGTCTGGTTCGCTGGGTTTTGTCCTGGCCATCGCTTGTCTTTGTAATTCTTGCTTCGGGTCTTGACATCATTATACTGAACGGTTTAGTATTTCAATTAGAACTAAACGGTTTAGTTTTAGCAACCTAAATGATGAGGTGTGTCATGGTACACCGAGTAACAGCCGACGGCTTATCCTCAAATCCATCCCTAGTTAAACAACTCCTAGTTGTGGCAGCAGTAGCAACCCTGGCGGCAGGGGGAACCACAGGCTACACGATCTGGCGATCGCGCATACCCGATCCCAACGCAGTAGCAGCAGCAGCAGCCGTCACAGCATCCCAATTAAGGACAGTTACAGCCTTGGGACGACTCGAACCCAGAGGAGAAGTAATTAAAGTCTCCGCCTCCGGTGCCGCGGAAGGAAACCGGATCGATCGACTCCTGGTAAAAGAGGGAGACAGGGTGAAAACAGGTCAGGCGATCGCAATTTTGGACAGTCGCGATCGCCTGCAAGCCGCCCTCGACCAAGCTCAAGAACAGGTGCGCGTCGCTGAGGCAAACCTAGCAAAAGTGAAAGCAGGAGCCAAAAACGGCGAAATCCAAGCCCAGAAAGCGACTATTAGCCGTTTATCCGCCGATCGCAGCAACGAGATCACAGCGCAACAGGCGATCGTCAGCCGCCTAGAAGTCGATCGCAGCACCGAAATTGCAGCGCAACAAGCCACAATTGCTCGCATCAGGGCCGAACAGCAAGGGGAAATTCAAACTCAAAAAGCCGCAATTGCCCGCCTACAAGCCGAACTCCGCAACGCTCAAAGCGAGGATCGGCGGTACTCCCAACTCTATGAACAGGGAGCAATTTCCGCCTCAACTAGCGACAGCAAAAGCCTCGCCGCCGAAACAACTCAACAGCAACTCAACGAAGGAAAGGCAAAACTAAATCAAATTCAGCAATCGCGCCAACAGCAGATTAACGAAGCCCAAGCCAAATTAAATCAAATTCAACTATCGCGCCAACAGCAAATTAACGAAGCCCAAGCCAAACTCAGCCAAATTCAGGAATCTCGACAACAGCAGATTAATGAAGCCGTGGCAAATCTCGATCGCATCGCCGAAGTGCGTCCCGTTGACATAGCAGCAGCCGCCGCCGAAGTCAGTTCCGCCACTTCAGCAGCCAAACAAGCCAAAGCCAATCTGGATCTAGCTTACATCCGTGCTCCCAGAGACGCCCAAGTCCTGAAAATTCACACGCATCCGGGGGAAAGGGTAGGAAACGACGGCATTGTCGAACTCGGACAAACTCGCGAGATGCTGGCTGTTGCGGAAATCTACGAAAGCGATGTGGACAAAGTACGCCTCGGACAAACCGCCAAAATTACTAGCGATGCTGTGACCGGCGAATTGGGGGGAACTGTCGAATATATTGGTTTGCAAGTGCAGCGGCAAAACATTGTTAACACCGATCCTTCTGCGAATATTGATAGTCGAATTGTGGAAGTAAAAGTGCGCTTAGATGAAGCTTCCAGCCAGAAAGTAGCGGGATTAACCAATTTGCAAGTCAAAGTGGCGATCGGGGAAATTAAAGATTAAGAAGACTTAAACCGCAGGGTCGCTTTCTTCAATCCAAAATCCAAAATATAAAATCTAAAATCCTATGATTGGACTCATAAAACCCTTACAACAGTTAAGACGCAGAACTTCCCTCGGATGGCTGCAACTGAGTCACGACAAAGGGCGAATGGCTGTTGCAGTAGCAGGAATTGCCTTTGCTGACGTTTTGATGTTCATGCAGTTAGGCTTTCAAAATGCGCTTTACACCAGCAATACGCGGCTGCATCAAGCCTTGCAAACAGACTTAGTTTTGATTCACCCCCAAGCGCGCAATTTGATTAATTTGTCTTCCTTCCCCAGGCGCAGATTGTATCAAGCAATGAACGTACCAGGTGTGAAATCAGCCGAGCCGCTTTACGTGAAAATTGCTAACTGGAAAAATCCCGAAACTCGGCGCGAAACGTCGCTGATGGTGGTCGGTTTCAATCCCGATCGCCCTGCGTTTGCGCTTCCAGAAGTTAACCAAAATTTGAGCGCGATTAAATTGCCGGATACCGTGTTGTTCGATCGAGCTTCTAGGGGAGAGTACCAAGGAACGATCGCGCAAATCGATCGAGGAAAAGCCGTTAAAGCTGAGGTCGAGCGACGCACGATTAACGTCAGCGGTTTATTCACAGTTGGGGCATCTTTTGCCGCCGACGGTATTTTGATGACTAGCGATCAAAATTACCTGCGCCTGTTTGCGAGACAAAACGCCGCGAGTGTTAATGCCGGATTAATTCAACTGCAACCGGGTGCTGACCCCGTGGAAGTTCAACAAGTTTTGAAAGCATATTTACCGCCGGATGTCAAGGTACTAACCAAACAAGAATTTATCGATTTTGAGAAAAACTATTGGGCTAAGAATACTGCGATCGGCTTTGTGTTTAATTTAGGCGTAGCGATGGGTTTTGTAGTTGGTGTCATTATTGTTTATCAAGTTCTCTCAACCGATGTCAGCGATCACATGGGAGAATACGCTACTTTCAAAGCGATGGGCTACCGCAATGTTTATTTACTCGGCATCGTTTTTGAAGAAGCTCTAATTCTTTCCCTCCTCGGTTTTTTGCCGGGAGTAGGAGTCTCTTTCGGACTCTACTCTTTAACTCGCCAAGCTACAAATTTACCCCTTTATATGACGCTGCTAAGAGCATTTATAGTATTACTTTTGAACGTGATTATGTGTACTATTTCTGGAGCAATTGCCACTCGCAAACTGCAAGCAGCCGATCCAGCAGATATGTTTTAAGGGAAAATGAAGAAGACAGTCTGAAGGAGCAAAATCTGGGTGATAAAACCTTTTATCAGACTGGGTGGTTGAAACCTTCCCTACACAAAGGAAGTCCGCCTCCGCCGACTAAAAAATAAAGGGGTATTAAAGCTCGATTTGGTATAAAGTCCTGACTCCAAACATATTTTTTATAAAATCATTCTCTTCTTCTTTCTCTCCGTTCTCCGCCGCGACGAAAGCGATTTATTCTTAAACCTCAAACCAAAAAGTTATGAATTCTACTACTCTCTACCCAACAACCAACGCATTACACATTCCTGCACCTGTAATTTCCGCGCACCAACTCGACCACTACTTCGGTCAAGGTCAACTGCGAAAACAGGTGCTTTTTGGCATTAATCTCGACATTAATGCAGGTGAAATCGTGCTGATGACGGGGCCTTCCGGTTCGGGAAAAACTACGCTTTTAACTTTGATTGGCGGGCTGAGATCCGGTCAATCGGGAAGTCTCAAAATTATCGGTCAAGAAATGTGCAAAGCGAGTTCAGACGAATTGGTAAAGGCGCGACGCAAAATTGGCTATATTTTTCAGGCGCACAACTTGCACCGCAGTTTGACGGCGCTGCAAAACGTGCAAATGGGTTTGGAAGTTCACGGCAATTTGTCGCGTTCTCAAATGCGCGATCGCTCTGCAAAAATGCTAGAGTTAGTAGGACTGGAACAGCGGATTAACTATTATCCAGATGATTTGTCGGGAGGACAGAAACAAAGAATTGCGATCGCCCGGGCTTTGGTCAGTCAACCGCAAATTGTTCTAGCTGACGAACCGACAGCCGCGCTGGACAGCAAATCCGGTCGCGAAGTGGTGAATTTGATGCAGCAACTTGCCAAAGAACAGGGTTGTACTATTTTGTTAGTAACCCACGATAACCGAATTTTGGATATTGCCGATCGCATCGTTCACATGGAAGATGGAAAATTAGCCTAATTTTTTAATTCCCGAAGAATAGACATCACCCATAAATCCCTCATTTTCAATTTAGGATGTCAAAATTTAATCCAAAATTGCCAAACTCGCATCTCAACTCGTCCTTGGACTGTTGACTAATTGCTAACAACCAATCCCGGGCGGTCAATCCCCAAATTTTGCAGGTACATTGCTTCAAGTTTGGGCATTGACGATTCTACAGAACCGCCATAACGCCGAAAAGAAGGCCAGATGTAAGCGAGTTTTCTCACTGCTGACTCCAATCGACCCGCTTCTATATCTTCTAATGCACCTTTTTCTCGGATTAACTCTATAGCCATCAAATCTTGATTTTCTGGGCTGAAATCGCGGACGCCAAATTTTTTGGCAAATCTGTCCCAAGTGGTGCTGAGAAACTGATATCGCCCTGCTGCGTCGGAACAGAGTTTTTTGCCGTAGCGGCGGCCGCACCTCATTTCCCTGGGATGATCTTGAAAGCCGACAAATTTCGTGCCGGTGTACTGGGTGCGGTAGCCGTCGGGGCTAGCGGTTCCTTCGGCGGCGGCAATCGTGTCGAGAAAGGCTTTGACTCGACGTTCCGGGCCGATGCTATCGAGTCTGCTATCCTGTCTGGGCTCTGGTGAATTCAGGGTTGCAGTTTCCGGCGATCGATCGCGCTTGATGTTATCCTCTCTTTTGTCTGGTGAATCGATCGCCGCAACTTCCGGCAGGCGTTTCGGGGCGGGCGAGCTTTCTGGCGAGACCGATTGTGCCCACAGCAGCCTCGGCGTCATTCGACCTAAGAAAAAGCACAAACAGATTAACAAAGTCCAAGAGATTCTAAAACGGAGGCGTTTGGACAGTTGCCTGCGCTGCCGCACCGGCCACCCGTGCAGGGGGATGGCTGCGGGCAAGATTCCCGTTTGCTGGCCGAAGGCGAACAGCGATTTCAGCGCTAGCAAGGTTTGCTTGTAGAAACCGGGTGCAAGTTTTCGAGATCTCATTGCTGCAGCGAAAGTCTCGACATCAGTCAGAGTCACTTCTGCCAGCGGTTTTTCTACAAACAGCCGAAAACGGTTGGCCGCCTGCCAGCTAAAGCGCTTGCTGCGGGGGGATTTGCGCTCCACCCAGAGGCGAATTAGCTCGATGTCTGAAATGGGTTGCAGATGGCTTCCCAGATGTTCTGGCGCGTACAAGAGTACCTCCTGATATCACTTCTAGTTGAAGGTTCCCAGTGAGAACGGATGAGGGACAGGGGATCGAGGGAAACTGGCTTCAACCATACTAAGTGATACTACTAAGCGCTCACCGGGTCAAGCTGAAGGGCTGATTGTTCGAGCAGTTGAGTGTAAAGTTGACTGAGTTGGGAGGCGATACCGTCCCAACTGAAATAGGTTTCGACGCGCTGGCGGCCTGTGTGTCCGAGTTGCTGGCGCCATACTGAGTCAAGTAACAAGCGATCGATCGCATCGGCAAAAACAGCTTCATTTTTCGGCGGCGCAAGCAAACCTGTTTCTTGCGGCACTACAGTATATTTGAACCCTCCCACGTCGGAGGCGATTATCGGCGTGCCGCAGGCCATCGCTTCAATGGCGACTAAAGCGAATGGTTCTTAGTGGCTGGGAACGGCGCACACATCGGCGGCGGCGTAGTAGGCGGGGAGAATGTCTCGGCTCAAGCTGCCCGGAAAACTGGTAATGTCGCTCAGGCCGAGTTCTTCAACTATGCTGCCGATACGATCGCGCTCTTTGGCGTCGCTTTCCCCCGCACGCCAAAGAGCGCCAATTATGAGTTTTATCGGCTTTGGACACGGCCGACAGACTGACGGCGCGGACTAAGGTTTCTATGCCCTTGCGGGGGTCGAAACGGCCGACGTACAACACGACTTTGGTTTCGGGGGCTATGCCCAAGTGGCGGCGGGCGGTCGATCGGGCGATCGAGCCGAACCTTTCAATGTCGGTACCGCAGGAAATGATGTCAATATTTCCTTTTGAGGAAACCAGAGACCTCATGTGTTCTTTTTCTTGGGGACTGGTAGCCACCACGCGATCGGCTGTTTCCAAAAGTGTTTTTTCGACTTGCAGCCTGGTTTTGGCAATCATCGGAATTGTCGAAACCGACTTGTATTTAATTGCTGCCAAAGAATGGTAAGTGTGAACTTGCAGCAGGGGTTGCTATTTTTTCAACTTTATTCCCACCCAAGAAGAAAGCCAGTAATTTGTGTGAACTAAGGGATATTGAAAGCCTGACTATAACTGAAATTTCTGAAATTCTCGAACAAAGATTGGCAAATATCCGTAAATTTCGTCGCGGGCAATAAATTATTGCGGCCCTGCTACTAGCCGAATTGTCCCGCAAATGGGACTGTGATCTACAATTCTTGCTTGTTGGCGATCGCCTGAGCGGGTGAACATATCAACTTGCCACCCCTGTTTCGCCAGATCTTCCCATACTTGACGCAGGTAAACATTTTGCCCGCCCGCTTCTTCTTTGCCCATTTCCACAGCCGGATCGCCGTGTACGGAGATGAGGGCGATGCGTTTTTTAGTTAATAAAATCATGATTGTTTACCACAATTTAAAAATAACTTGCCGGAGAAGATTGAAAGTGCTATTTTGGCTGCTGGGCCGGGACTGGAATCTTCTAGCTAATGAGTATTAAAGTCAAAATGCGGGATCGGTAAATCATCCTTCAGGGATAAGTTGCAGGGAAAAATTGAAAGAGAACTTCCTTCTGCTGACAGAGACGTGCAGCAGATAAAAATCTAGATAATCTAAATGGAAATGAACGAGGGTGAAGGGAATTTCCCGGATTTAAGTAGGTGTCAAACTCAAACCTGCTTACAGCTTGCTGTTCGAGATACCAGGTCAGTCGAAGGTAGAACTTTTACTCCTCTGGATCGATAGGTAGGGCTTTGGAGAAAGCAGAAGTAGGTCATCCCAAAGACAGAATGTTATAGGCGATAGAAAAAAAAGCAAAATTATTGCATTCAAAATTTTTCTGGGCTGCCTTCTGCCTTCTGCCTTCTGCCTTCTGCCTTCTTCTGTCAAACCAGGAGTGCGAATTTAACCTCAAATTTCCCGTTTGTCTAATGTTAAGACTTGTTCCTATGTTTGCGTGCGGAGGATTCCCCGTTTTCGCTGTTGAGGATATTCTTTCGCGAACCTTGCATTCTGGAGCCGTATCGGTTAGCCCAAACTTGGGTAAACTCGGCACCTAAGAACAGAATTTGAGCGGAATAATTAATCCAAAGCAGGATAATCACAAACGAGCCAGCAGCACCGTAGGTAGAGGCAATACCGCTACCTCCGAGGTAAACTCCAATTAGGGATTTGCCGATCGTAAACAGCACTGAGGTGATGGCGGCGCCGATCCAAACATCATTCCAGGCAAGATTGACATCGGGCAAAAGTTTGTAAATTAAGGCAAAAAGCAGCGTAACTACGCCAAAGGAGAGAGCAAAGTCCACAATCTGCCAAATGTTGATTGGTAATTGCAGCCAGTCGTTCAACCAATAGCTGACGGCGGCTAAAATGGCACTAATTACTAAAGATACTAGCAGTAGAAAGCCTATGCCTAAAATCATTGCAAAAGACAATACGCGGTCTTGCAAAAATCCCCAGATTCCGCGTCCGGGAGGAGGTGAAACATTCCAAATAGTATTGAGGGCTTCTTTAAGATTAGTAAACACGTTGGAAGCACCCCACAAAAGTGTAGCGATGCCGACTAGAGTAGCAATCATTCCCGACTTGGGTTCGGAGGCTTTGAGGATTAGTTCTTGGACGGTTTGGGCACCATCTTTGCCGATTAAACTTTGGAGCTGGGCGACGATTTGACCTTGGGCTGCGTCTGGACCAAAGACTAAACCGGCGATCGCAATTACGATAATTAGCAGCGGGGCCAGGGAGAAGACTGTGTAATAGGCTAGGGCGGCGGCTAGGGTTGGCGCTTTATCTTCTTGCCATTCAGTAAAAGTTTGTTTGAGCAGCGATATGACTGTTTTTATGTTCACGGCATTTGGTTTCCTTATACTTGTCGTCCACCAAGGGATCTTAATAGGTTAAGAGTTTTTTAGCGTCGGCCACAAGATAGATTTATCGACTAGCAAATTCGGAAAATTACTTTTATGTCAGATTCCCACAAAACTGTTAACACCACCGATGTAAAGTTGTCCAAAAAAGCAATTTCTTGGGCAAAACTGAGCGCATTAGTAGCGGTGGTCAATTTTTTGCTGGTACTTTTCCATTTCAGTTACCTTCAGTTGCGCCCTGTTTATCAGAGCTATTTTCCGGGTTTAGTTAAAATTTACGACCCGATTAAAGGCATTGATTCAAGTTTGCCAAATCCGGAATATTTGAAAAGCGCCGACCAGTTTTGGCGAATTGATGCGTTGTTTATCGGTTTTTTTGGGGCGGAATTTTTGATTAAAAGTCTGTTCCACACCCGCCGTAAACCGGGGGTAACTTGGTTTGATTTTGTGCTGAGGCGCTGGTACGAAGTGTTTCTGGTGATACCGATTTGGCAGGGGTGGCGGATTCTGCCGGTATTGGTGCGGCTGCACAAGTCGGGTTGGGTAAATCTCGATCGCGTAGTTGCTCAAGTTACCTACGAACCGGTGGCTTATTTAGCCAATACGATGTCGGAATACATGATGGTGCGGTTTATCAATCAAGCTAAAAGTTCGATAAAACAGGGCGACGCGGCGCAGATGTTGCTGGCGCAGCAGCCGTACCTTCACGTCAATCAGGAAAATACGATCGAACAAATTACCAAGCGGATTTTGGATCTGACAATTTACAAAGTTTTGCCGCAGGTGCAACCGGATTTGGAAGATTTGCTGCACCACAATTTGGAAACAACAATCAAACAGTCGGATTTCTATCAAATCCTGCAAACTTTCTCTCCGATTAATATTTTGCCTACTGAGATGACGGAACAGCTAGCGAATTATTTGGCTCAAACTGCTGTGGATGTGGTAGCTACTACTTATGAAGACGATAAAGGTCGAAAAATTCTAGATAATTTCAGCCAAGAATTTAATCAAAGTTTGCGGCGAGAATTGCAAGATGAGAAAACTCTCGGGGAATTGCAGTCGCTGCTGTCGGATTTGTTAGAAGAAGTGAAGTTGAATTACATTCAAGGCGGGTTGAAGTCCGATCCGGAGCAGACGTTTACGGAAATTAACTCGCTCCGGGAAGTAAGGGAGAGTTGATACAGCAATGAGTTCCGGTTTTGTGAATTAGATTCTTTTTTTAACCCACATCTTGCACCATTGTCAAGAACAGGCTTTCCGGCCTGTTCCACAATAAAATTCATCTCTTGTGGAACAGGCTTTCCGGCCTGTTCCCAAACAAGTAATTGAAAATGGTGCAAGATCTCAGTTAAAACGAACCGCGAAGACGCCAATTGCGCGAAAGAAGACAAGAGAAAGAGTTCACAAGTTCTACGAGTAAGGTGCGCAATGCGCACCTACGAATACGGGTAGTGGGGATATCCGCAATGTCTGGCGCTCAATCTATCTCCATCGCAAGCTAAAATTAAATAATTAACTGAAAACATCTATCGTATTAGATATCTATCTTGAACAACATTACCTCGCTAGAAATAGAAGTCGCCGAAACAGTGCTGAGATTAGCAATGTTGCTGGGCTTAACACTTGTAATCGCGTTTTTTGTGGCATCAGAACTAGCATTAGTATCAGCCGATCGCCATCAAATCCGCCAACTTGCCCAGTTGGACGATCGCCCAACCGCTAAAACTGCCGAACTCGTCCACCAAGCTCAGAACAACATACCGCATTACCTGTCTGTGACTCAAACTGGTACAACAGCAGGGAGTTTGCTGTTGGGTTGGTTGGGTGAGGGAGCCACTGTACACTGGATCGAACCGTGGATCGACAAATTGCCGATCGGTCATTTGCCGGCGGTGCTGACTGCTCATTCGATCGCAGTTCCCGCAGCTTTTATCTTAGTAACTTACGTAGAAATAGTCTTAGGAGAACTAATCCCCAAAGTATTAGCAACCCACGCCCCAGAACGCACTGCTTTGCTGCTGATGCCAGCCCTCGAACTATGCTCAAAATTACTGTGGCCGCTGCTAGTAATTCTCAACGGTACGGTGCGGCTGCTGACAGGTTGGATTACCAGTAAAAAGTCTCAACCCCTGCTGTTACCTTCCGAGGCAACTCTCCTGCAAAAAGATGCTCATTCGGCACTGATTTCTGGTCTATGGGAAGTGACAGCAGTTAACGAAAAACTCGGATTAAACCTGCCGACAAACCCAGCTTACCAAACAATCGCCGGATTCGTGATCCACAATTTAGGTAAAATCCCAAATCAAGGCGATCGGCTATTGTGGGGCGAGTTGGAAATAGAAGCAGAAAATGTGGTAGAAGGGAGTTTAGAAACAGTGCTAGTGCGTCAGGTAACTCGCCCTTTGTTTGAGACTCAGCAGCCAGAACTCGTGTTAAATTGATAGCAAATCGGGGTGCAAATTTGATTGTAGATCCAACCGTGATAATGGCATTGCAATGCGCCGCTACAAACTTTTCCTGCGGATAAAGGACTGCTGCGGTGCAACGAGCGATCGCGTAATGTGGCAGTTTGTCCATCTTCAGGGCGAAAAATTGCTAGCCACTCCCCGTCAGGCGATCGGGCTAAAACAGTATTACGTTGTAATTAGTCGCTTAGTGCGACAACTTACCAAAAATCTGCAAATTGCATAAAGCACAGTTTATGAGGTGGATATGCTGAAAACACTTTGGGCTACTGTTCGACAAGGGAAAATTGAACTGCTGGAGTTATCAGAGTTACCCGAAGGGGCAAAAGTATTAGTAACACTCTTACCTGATGAAGAAGCTGAGTTTTGGCTTCAAGCCAGTCAAACATCAGTAGATACAGTTTGGGATAATACTGAGGATGATGTCTATGCCCAGTTACTCTAAAAATGACATAATTTTGGTTAGATATCCCTTTTCAGACTTGTCTAGTTCTACCGTTCCAAGACCCATTCATAATCCTTCTTAAATCTTTCTAGAATTTCCGGGGAAATATCTCTGTTTTCGATACACCATCGGAGGGCGTAATCTTCACCACCCATATCGCCAAGAACATAAATTCTCAGATGTTTTGGAATAGCATTGTAAGCTGCTCGCAAGCTACTTTTATTTTCTTCTGTTGGTAACGTTAAGAATCTAGCAAAGGCTTGAATACAAGTCTCTGCAACTGTTTGCTTGCCCTGAAGCCGATCGATCGTATCTTCCACTTCTTTGACAAACTCATCAATCTCTATATAGAACTCTAAAGTCGAGTTTCCGTAGTAGAGATGGTGACAGCCTATCATCGCACCCTTGGGAACTTCGGTAACAACCCATCCCCGAGCAACTTTGTTTTTGAATTCCTCAAAGTTAACCAATCCCCAACAATTGATCTTACCGTCCTCAAAAACTCCGATGATGGTTTGGTAGTAGCCCCCGTTGTGTATAAAAGCCGACAATCCTATACCCCGAATTATTTCTCCATTTTCACCGTTTCTATATATTTGAAGCATTTCTTTTGCCCTTAAAAATCAAGTTCCAATTGTCTAACTAATCGATCGCGCCAGACAGGGCTGGGCGGGCCGCAGCCCACCCTAGGTTATATCCGTTTACTTCACAGCAAGCTCGATCGCACCCCCAACAAACTGCTCGTAATCCGCCAACAACCACGGAGGCAAACAAGTATTCGCATCCTGAACCCGCAACAGTCCAGGGCGACAATACAGCATCGCCGCCAACAAATTATTTACAGCTTTAGGCGCTCCAAACCCTTTACTCAACTCAACAACCAACGAGTTAAAAAGCTCGCGCTCGCTCTCATGCAGTGGCTCGTTAATAAACCCGCTGCCCAGCATTGCTTTGTAACCCTTACCAAAATCGCTCCGGTACAAAACTTCTACTTGTTCGCCGGAAACACTCAGCCACAAATCGGCAATTTGCTTGCGAATATGCCGCAAATCTGCTATTACCAATTCAGCAGCCGGGTCGATTTCATAAAGATTAACGGCAGCAGTTAATTGATTGAGAAACTGCGGCAGATAATCTTGTTTGACAAGTGTTGGTTCTGTTGCCGCCAATGCGCTCTCAAACACCTTTTCGTAATCTTCAAGCAACCACTGCGGCAAGCGGGTGCGAGCATCGGGAACCTGCATTTTTCCCGGCACAAAATACAGCATCGCCCCCAGCAGACCATTGATAGCTTGAGGATGCACCAACCCTTTGCTAATTTCGGTCAATTGCTGCAAAAATTTTTGTTCTGCTTCAGTCATTGATTCTGCTTGCAAGCCGCAGCTAAGTAGTGCTTGATATCCCTTGCGAACTTCTCCTTTGTAAACAGTTTTCAATTGTTCGGAGGGAACAGTCAGCCAAAAATCAGCCAGTTGCTTTCGGATTTGCCGGAGTTCCAAAACTACCGACTCGTCAGACGGATCGATGCGGTAAAGATTGACGCATCCTAACAGTTGATTCGCAAATTGCGGGGATTGAATGTATTGAGCTAACAAGTCAGAACTTGACTCAGACTTGACGGTGGCATCAGTCTCAAAAAATTGTTCGTAATCGCCAATTAACCAGTGCGGCAAACGGTTGCGAGCGTCGGGAATTCGCATGGTTCCCGGCGGGAAATACAGCATCGCCGCCAGCAAGGCGTTGACAGCTTTGGGATGCACTAATCCTTTGCTAATCTGGGTTAATTGCTGCAAAAATATTTGTTCGCTTTCCATCATCGGTTGACGTTGGAAGCCACTGGAAAGCATTATTTGATAGCTGTTGCCGGGGTCGGTTTTGTAGGAAGTTTCGAGGTTTTCGGCGGGAATGTTCAGCCAAAAATCAGCGATTTGTTTGCGGATTTGACGCAGTTCGGATATTGCTGAGATGTTTGATGAGTTTCTTTGGTAAAGCTTGACGGCATTCGAGAGGCGATCGAAAAAATCTGTCGGTGCGGGACTGGTATCTTGTAAGCTGCGGGATACTTCCAGGTGGCTGGTTTGCCATTTGCCAAAGAGTTCTTGGAATAATTTGCCGATCGCCCCAGAGTATGCCACACTGTCAAAACAGCGCGGATTGCCTTGCATTTTTTGCTGAATTTGCTGCCGTTTTTGCTGCCGCAATTGCTGGTTAGTGCCGAGGGTGACGGCTAGCTGAATGTAAGATGCTTCGTCATACGCAATTAAATCAGACATTTGCAGTTCCCGCAGCATCGCCGAACCTTGGCGGAAGCGCAAAGCATTTCCTTCTACAACCACCACCGGCAATCCTACTTGCAAAGGATCGATTAACGATGTTGCCCCAGCGTAAGGATAGGAATCGAGATAAACATCTGCTAGCTGCAAAAATTCTTTGACATCCGCGCGGCTTGGCAGTTGTTTTACAAACCGCAAGCGGTTGTTATTCACGCCGTATTTAGCGCAGACAGCGTTCATATTGTTAACAAAAGGTGTGGCTGGATAAGTGCGAGTCCAAGCCGGCCCGAAGGGATATAAAATCAAGATGGAATCGGGTACAGCAGCTAGAATCTTTACCCAACTCTCTCTCAACTCCGGCAAAATTTTATAGAAGTTTGCCCCGGAGATAAAAACTGTTGTCTTGTCGGAAATTCCCAGACTTTGGCGGGTAGGTTTGACTGTAGCTACTTCCGATTCGGTTGCGTATTTGAAACAAAAACCGCTGCCTTCGATCACAGCCAACTGTTCGCGATATTGTTCTTCATAACTAGCATCCGGTGCGGTAAATTGACCTGCGATGTAGTAATCCATGTGGCGGATTCCGGTGGTTGTCGGGGAACAGAAAGATGTAGTTTGTACCCGGGCTAAACGGTGCATTGCTAGCGATCCAACTGGTTTGTTGATAGCTGTTAAATTCGTACCGAAAAACAGGATATCTAAGTCGTCGGCGCGGATTGTTTGGACTTGCGATGCAAAGTCTTTCGGGAGTGCAACCAGTTTGTCGGCGCGACTTTGACAGTATTGTTCTAATTGGTGGCCGCTGGTGTTGAGCGCGTACAGGTAAATCTCGAACTCGTTGCGGTTTAAATGCTCGAAAACCGGGATTGTGGCGAAGGTTTCGGTTTGCGGCGCGAAATGGTCGCTGATTATGCCCACGCGGATTTTTGTCCGATTTGGCGATCGCGCCGGGAAGATACAATCAATTGAACAGCCGCGATTTTTGAGTGCAAACTCGATAATTTCCGCCCGTTTGGTGTAAATATCGCGCAGGTTGGCAGTTGTAAAATAAAGCGGGATAAAGTTAGCAATTTGCGCGAACAACAAAGCAATATTCTGCCAAAGTGGCGAATCTGCATTCTTAAACAAATTAGTATGTAAGTAATCAATCCATCCTTGGATAAATTGATAGTAACTGTCTGCTTCTCCTCCTGTTTGAAAGAGGTTCGGACAAGTAAACATGAATTTGAGATATTCGTTAGCGAACCAATTAGGCAATGTAGCGCGATCGTACTTGACCGGCAATTGGTGTGCCCGACGGTACAGCATGGCTGCGAGCAGGTAATTGATGGCTTTTGGCTCGTTAAATCCTTTCGCCACATTGGCGGCTAATTCGCTAACAAAACTCTCTTCTGTATCGGTTAGCGCTTCATCTCTAATCTCGCTAGCAAGCAGCGCTTGGTGCTGTTTGCCTGCATCGGCTGCAAAGGCACTTGCAACTTGTTCTGCTGGTAAATTAAGCCAGATAGCAGCAATTTGTTTTCGAGCTTGGCGGACATTTGCTAGTGCAGATAAATCGGTCGGATTTTTTTTGTATTCCTCGATAACGCTTGACAATAAGATTGGAGATTCCGGCGATTTAGCCGGGATTTGCTGTTGGCTGCCGCCGGCTTGAATCAAGGCCGAACTAACTGTTTTTGCCATCTTTGACCAAGTAAATTTGCGGGCTTGTCCAAGTCCGGCAGCAATTAACGAGTTGCGAATATCTGGCTTCTGTACGTCCAGCAGCGCATTTCCCAGTGCATTGACATCATTTTCGCTTACATACAATGCTGCTTCGCCTGCTACTTCGGGAATCGAGCTGTTGGGAGAAGTGACGGCGGGACAACCGCAAGCCATTGCTTCCAATATGGGCAGTCCAAAACCTTCATACTTCGAGGGAAATATGAGGGCGCTCGCACCCGAGTAAGCCGCTCTTAATTCATCGTCGCCCAAATACAGCAGGTGGACGTTTAAACCAGCAGTGTACGGTTGTAATGTAGGTTCTAGCGAAGGTTGACCGCTAGTACAAACAACATCAAATCCCGACTTGCTGCTGAGTCTCGATAAAGCTTGAAAAAAAGCGATCGTATTTTTATAACCGTTGAATCCCAATCTTTCTCCCACTATTAAAAAGTATGGTTTTTCAATCCGGTGTGCAGTTTTAAATGCTTCTATTTCTGGTAGATTAGAAGGATAAAAATGTTTTTGAAGGCCGCAGTGAGCGACAGTAATTGATGCGGGAGATATTTCGGGGAAAAACTTTACTAAGTCGCGGGCAGTGCTTTGGGAAATGGCGATGTAGGAAGATGCTTGGCGGATAGCATGATGTTTTTCTCGCCACATGGGATTATTCAGGTCGCCTCCCGTAACTTCGGGTATCATGTCATAGGCGACAAATGCCGATCGCGTCGAAATCGGTGTTGTATAGTAGGTAGAAACAAATAAATCTGCATTTTCTCGATCGCACATTTGCTGCAACATTTGTTTGTCAGCATCTGTTTTGTTGTAATCGTAAACCGGAATTGAGCGATATTGAATCCCGGCAATCTTTGGTGTTGTGCCGGCGCGATCTAGCATTACTATATTCTCAGCAAAACCGTCTTTTACCCATTCTGCCATCAAAGACTCCCAAACGCGAGCAATCCCGCTTCTTTGCTGGCTTTGAAAAAATATGCCGTCAATAACTATTTTCATGATTGGTGAGTTTCCTGTAAAATTACGATAAAGCAGTTCGATAAGCAGCGATAGTTTCGTCAGTGCACCTTTGCCAGCTAAAAAGTTTAGCCTGTGCCAATGATTTTAAAGACATAGTTTCTTGCAGCGATGATTTGTTGTAGATTTCCAGCATACTATGACAAAGCGCGTCGGTATCTTTTGGATCTACCATAATTCCCGCTTCCCCAACTACTTCTGGCAGCGAAGATGTATTTGAGGTAATCACCGGTACTCCGCACTGCATCGCTTCCAGAGGCGGCAAACCAAAACCTTCATAAAACGACGGATAGACAAATGCTAAAGCACTGCTGTAAAGCGCTGCCAAATCAGATTCTGGGACGTATCCTGTAAAAATTATCCGCTCTTTTAGAAAGTTTTGCTTAGAAACTTCTTCCATAATTTTATCGTATTTCCATCCCGGAGTCCCCACTAACACCAAATATAAATCTTTAATATTTTGTTCCTCAATTAGTTTAGCAAAACTGCGGATTGCACCGTCGAGATTTTTTCGAGGTTCCAATGTACCCAAACTCAAAATATAAGGAGCATCTGGAATGCCGTATTTGCGGCGAGTCGAAGCAAGTTGTTCCGCATCGCGGCAGGGGTAGAATACCGTCGGTTCCGCAGCGAGATGCGTGACGAAAACTCTCGAAGCGTCTATCTTGAGATAATTGCAAAGGTCGTTCTTAGTTGAATGCGATATGCAAATCACCCAATCCTTTTGAGAAATGCTCGCTAAGGTTTTTTTGTAAAGTAAAGGGATTTGCTCGCTCAGCAAAAACTGCGGGTACAAAACAGGAATCAAGTCATAGATAGTCAAAAAAATCTGAGCTTTACTTGTTTGCTTTGCCGAAACAGGGATTTCATCGTAGGGCGAGTGAAAAATATCTGCTGACTCTAAATTATTAGCATCTACCGGAACAAAGGAACCGCCCATGATTTGAACGGCATTTTGTAAATTGTTCTTCAAATGGTCAAAAACAGCTTTTTCCGCGACAGCATTGCCCGCATCATTTGCTTGGATTTGAAGACCCAGCATATTGTAAACATCGAGTAGCTGCCTGTAAAAAACCCTGGCAAAGCTCGAATGCAGCAGGGGAATACCCGCTAATTTTGGATTGGTTTCCAGATAACCGAAACTCGCATCCAACAAATGCAAATACTGACTGACACAAAATAACAAATCGCATTCTTTCGAGTTTGCCAAATTCTCAGCAATACTTTCAACTACTCTAAAAATGCCGGTTCTAGCGCGCTGGTGCATATGTCCCTGTCCGAGGACAGAGATATCGTAAATAACTTTAATTTGATGCTGCCGTGCAATTGACATACTCGGTTAACTCGCTTCTTACACTGATAGGACTTACGCACTAAGCGGGCGGTGTTGAAAGGGTTTGAGATTCTTCGCAACACTTGCGAATGACAGACAGGAATTACGCAGTCAACCTGCTGGGATTTCTCAACCAGACAAAGCTTTTTTGTAAGCAGCAATTGTCTCCTGAGTACACCTTTCCCAGCTAAACTTTTTCGCTTGTGCTAGCGACTTTAAAGACATTTCTTGCCGCAAAGCAGGTGTACTGTACAGTTTGAGAATGCTGTGGCAAAGTCCGTCAGCATCTGCCGCATTGAGCATAATTCCAGCATCGCCGACTACTTCCGGAAGCGATGAATTATTCGAGGTGATGACAGGAATCCCGCACTGCATTGCTTCTAAAGGCGGCAAACCGAAACCTTCATACAGCGACGGGTAAATAAAAACCATCGCACCGCTGTAGATGGCGGCTAAATCTTCATCGGCTACATAGCCAGTTATAATGATACGGTCTTTTGAGAGACCGAAGTTAGCAATTTCTTGAAAGATTTTTTCGTACTCCCAACCTTTAGCGCCGACTAAAACTAAATTGAGGTCTTTGATACCTTGTTGCTTCACGACTTTAGCGAAGCAGCGGATGACGTGTTCGAGGTTTTTTCGAGGTTCTAATGTGCTGACACCCAAGATATACGGTGCGTCTGGAATGCCGTATTTATGCTTGACAGAGGCAATATTTTCCGCATCATTGCAGCGGTAAAATAAAGCGGTATTTGCCGCTAGATGAGTTACAAACACTCTTTCCTGGTTGAGTTTGACGTGATTTAGCAAATCGTTTTTGGTGGCTTGAGATATGCAGAGAATGTAATCCTCTGCCGTTAAGCTGTTTAAAGATGCCTGCATTCTCTGGTAGTCGGCATCATTTTTACCGATAAAGAACTGCGACAATACAATAGGGATCAAATCGTAAACAGTGGCAAAATTTTTGAGCTTTTTGCACTCGCGTGCTTGGTGCGGAATGTGATAGAAGGTCGCGTGGAAAATATCGGCTTCGCTCAAGCTCTCCTGGTCGATTAAATGGCTGCGCTGCTTTGAAATATCGATCGAATTTGAAAGGTATTTTTTTAACTTGTCTGTTAACAGTTTGGATTGGGTTTCTTGGCTGTGTTCCGGGAAGATTTTTTCCCGGTTTTCTAGCATATTGTAAAGCTCGATTAATTTACTTTCAAAATTTCTGAAAAAGCTGGAGTGAGCCAAAGGTATCCCCCGAAAACTTGGCTGAGTCTGCAAGTAATCCAGGCAAGTTTTCACGGCGTACCAAGAATGAGTAGCGCAAAAAGATAAATCGAACTGTTTCGAGTCAATTAAACCCGAGGCGATATTCTCTATGACTCGGGCAACACCGGTTCGAGAACGCGACTCGTAGTGTCCGTATCCCAGTACGGATATGTCATAAAAAATCTTGATAAACTCCTGCTGTTTTTCCCCATCCGCATAGACTGGCGGGTAAGATTCTGCATATATTTCCTGCGGTTTGTGGACTATCAGCAACAGAGAGGTTGCCACATAACCGCCCATTTCCAATTTTAAATGCGGTTCTGTATAAGGTGCTCTTGCTACTTTTAAATCTGGTTCATCGCTGCCAATTTCATAGCTGACGGGCTCTACCCAGTGTCCTTTTTTCTCTAATTCTTTAATTAGTCGATCGATATCTTGAAGCCTGTAAAACACTAAATTCGGTAAATCTAGCGTCCCTGCATTGGACGTACAATTAAATTCTGTCGTGTGAAAAGCAACTCCGCCGCTTTTTAAACAATCCATAGCATTTTGGACAAATTGCAGCCCTTTCTCGATCGAGCCTATGTGTTCAAAAGCACAAGACGACCAAATAAAGTCAAACTTTCCTAGCCTCAAATCTTCAGGAATGAAGTTCATATCTACTTCCCGAAATTCAACTAATCTCTCAAATTGTTCGGGCGGACAAATGCCCTTCTCATTGAGAGCTTCTTTACCTTTACAAAGTTGGTCTGTCTCGCCCCACTGTTTTTGGCTAACAGGATTCAAACCTTGATCTGTCGCCACAATCTCGCAGCCAAAGGAAGCAAATAAAGACGGTAACGGCTCATTTCCGACAGCAAATCCTAAACCTTTTTTACCGCTGCCCAGCAAGCCCCGTTCGTGCAAAGCTTGGACAATTGCCACGAATTCCCACTGTTTGCGTGCAGGAGTAAACTCCTCTTTCATTTGGGCAATCCAATGCCGATAATAATCTGTTAAAAAGTCTCGATAAATGCACAGTCGGCTGGTTGTCATCAAGTTACTCCTTCCAAATTGTTCTTGCAGTTGATTTCTGACAAATAATCTAACTTGTTGGATAATGGCGGGGTTCTGGAACGGCAATAACTGTTCTCTAGCAATAATTTCTAACCATTCCTGACTTTCGCTAACAGTTGCGATATAGTCAGTGCATATCGACTTTTTCAATTTCTCGTCTAAGCCGGAGTTCTGCACAACTTTTAACAAGTCTTTGGCTAATGATAAGTGATAATCTCGGCGCTGCTTGTCTGCTCCCTCTGGATTGAGACTCACCATTAAATCGTAGGAAGTTTTAGCTACTTTGCGGGGAATCCGGTAGCTAAATAAAACTTCGGGAATTTTGACTGTTTCACCTAAAATAAATAGTTCTAACTCTAAAATAACATCGGCTCCATAGCTGGAACTCACCTTGTTTGTTTGTTTGAGAGCACTGCTGCGAATCAGGCTGTACACTTCAATCCAAGTTAGCTTGTTAACGAGTGTAAATACTCGCTCGCTAACTTCCATGCCGAGGGTTTCTCGATTTGTGTAATGATTCCAGTCGGGATTTATATTTCCTTCTTCATCGATGAATGCAACTTCGCTGCAACACATGACGGCTTGGGGGTGTTCTTGGAGTTTGGCAACGCATTTGCTAATGTAACTCGGATGCCACAAATCGTCATGGGCAGCCCACATAAAGTATTCACCGATCGCCAATTCAAAAACTCGGTTAAAATTTTTGCTAGAACCGAGGTTTTCGGCATTTCGGAAATAGCGAATTTGAGGATAATTCGCTGCGTATTCCTGACATATTTCTTGAGTTTTGTCTGTAGAGGCGTTGTCGGAAATAATTAGTTCAAAATTGGGGTAGTCTTGTGCCAGCAGGGAATTTAGGGCTTGCCGAATGTAGCTTTCACCGTTGTAAACTGGCATTCCGATACTGACTGATGGTTTTGTGTTAATCATTTTTCAAGGATTGATTTGAAAAAAAATCTATTTTTATTTTGGTCTTATCTATCTTGGCACGAGAAAGTTTACGAGCATATATACGTTATATCTGATATTTTGCACCCTTCTCGCTTAACAGGCTGTCGGGCCTGTTCCACAAGAAGATATTAAGGATCCCTGTTCCACAATAAGATATCAAGGATCCCTGTTCCACAATAAGATATCAAGCTTGTTGTGGCGTGAGCGTTCCGCCCGCGCCCGCTCTTTAAAACCCGATCGCCAATGGTGCAATATATCAGTTATTCAGTTATATCGATCGCCAAACCAGAAAGACTTAGCTGGCATTCATAAATTTTTTACCTGTGTCTTGACAAATTAAGGTTTTAGGTCTAAGCAGCCGAGATTGGAAAATTTGATCGCCAGTTCGATCGCCAATTAAATCTAGCGCACAAGCGCACTCTTGGGAAGCCGGAGGGCGATCGTCCGCCCTTGAGTTCTGGAAATCCTCCTAATATCCTCAGCCTCCGGTCGTTCGTTGCGCAACCCAGCCCAGCGCTCTCTCGGACAGACAACTAAACTCCGTTATTCCTTCACACAATACTTGCCGGCCGCAAACAAGTTACAATTACGTTAAGATTGATGAACATAAATAAAAATTCCCAAATCACAGGGACTAAAAATTAGGAGGATCGACCTCGGTGAATAAACGGTGGAGAAACGCTGGCCTGTACGCACTGCTGGCTATTGTAGTCATTGCCTTAGCAACGGCTTTTTTTGACAAACAGCCCCCAAGCCGCGAAGTTTGGAAGTACAGTCAATTCATTCAGGAAGTCGAAGGCAAGAGAGTAGACAAAATAAATATCAGTTCTGACCGCAGCAAAGCCCTGGTCACAGCCCAGGACGGCAACAAGGTCATCGTCAACCTGCCGAACGACCCAGAACTGATCAACATCCTGACCAAAAATAACGTAGATATTTCAGTTCTGCCCCAAAGCGACGAAGGCTTCTGGGTAAAAGCCCTCAGCAGCCTGTTCTTCCCGATCCTGCTTTTGGTCGGACTGTTTTTCCTGGTGCGGCGCGCCCAAAACGGGCCCGGCAACCAAGCCATGAACTTCGGCAAATCCAAAGCTAGAGTCCAAATGGAGCCGCAAACTCAGGTGACTTTCGGCGACGTGGCCGGCATCGAACAAGCCAAGCTAGAGCTCGCAGAAGTCGTGGACTTCCTGAAAAATGCAGACCGCTTCACCGCAGTCGGAGCAAAAATCCCCAAAGGCGTGCTGCTGGTCGGCCCTCCCGGAACTGGCAAAACCCTGCTGGCAAAAGCAGTGGCGGGAGAAGCAGGCGTTCCCTTCTTCTCGATTTCCGGTTCAGAATTTGTGGAAATGTTCGTGGGTGTCGGTGCTTCCCGCGTCCGCGACTTGTTTGAACAAGCTAAATCTAACGCTCCTTGTATCGTATTTATCGATGAAATTGACGCCGTAGGCCGCCAGCGGGGCGCTGGTTTGGGCGGTGGTAACGACGAACGGGAACAAACCCTCAACCAGTTGCTGACCGAAATGGACGGCTTTGAGGGTAATACTGGCATCATTTTGATTGCTGCCACGAACCGCCCCGACGTGCTTGATGCGGCGCTGCTGCGTCCGGGTCGCTTCGATCGCCAAGTTGTAGTCGATCGCCCCGACTTCTCCGGCCGCCTCGAAATTCTCAACGTTCACGCCCGCGGCAAAACTTTGTCGAAAGATGTGGACTTGGAAAAAATTGCCCGCCGGACACCCGGTTTCACAGGTGCGGATTTGGCCAACCTGCTCAACGAAGCAGCAATTTTGGCCGCCCGCCGCAACTTGACCGAAGTCTCGATGGATGAAGTCAATGATGCGATCGACCGCGTACTCGCAGGCCCGGAAAAGAAAGACCGCGTGATGAGCGAAAAGCGCAAAACTTTGGTAGCTTACCACGAAGCCGGTCACGCTTTAGTTGGTGCCTTGATGCCCGATTATGACCCCGTGCAGAAAATCAGCATTATCCCCCGCGGCCGCGCTGGCGGTTTGACTTGGTTCACACCCAGCGAAGATCGGATGGATTCTGGCTTGTTTTCTCGTTCTTACTTGCAAAATAAAATGGCGGTAGCTTTGGGCGGCCGCATTGCTGAGGAGATTGTCTTCGGCGAGGAAGAGGTGACGACTGGGGCATCGAGCGACTTGCAGGAAGTGGCAAGAGTGGCGCGCCAAATGGTGACTCGCTTCGGTATGAGCGATCGGCTAGGCCCTGTAGCTCTCGGTCGCCAACAAGGCAATATGTTCATGGGTCGCGATATCATGGCCGAACGCGATTTCTCCGAAGAAACCGCAGCGACGATCGACGATGAAGTGCGTTTGTTGGTAGAACAAGCTTACCGTCGCGCTAAAGATGTACTCGTCGGCAACCGCCACGTCCTTAATGCTTTGGCAGATATGCTAGTTGAAAAGGAAACTGTGGATGCGGATGAATTGCAAAATTTGTTAGCTAATAGCGATGTGAAAATGGCGACGATCGCCTAATCAATTTTGGATTTTGGATTTTGGATTTTAGATTGAATCTAAAGTTTGAAATCAATAATTGGGGTGATTCTGGGATTGTCGGGAATCGCCCCGATTTTTTTGTGGGCACACAGGAAGCAGTCAAAAAAAGCATTGGAGTAGCAAACCATGATCGTCACTGAAGATAGAGCGCGTGAACTTGCACTTGATTGGGTAGAAGCTTGGAATACTCATAACCTCGATCGAATCATGTCCCATTACGCAGAAGATGTAATTCTGATATCGCCTGTCGCAGCGCAACTGCTAAACGAACCATCTGGGACAGTGACAGGCAAAGAAGCGCTACGAAACTACTTCAAAAAGGGGCTGGAAGTTTATCCTGACCTCAACTTTGAGTTGCTTGATGTGATGTGGGGAGTTTCCAGTGTTGTCCTTTACTACATCAACCAAAAAGGCACGAAGACAGGTGAGTTTATGGAAGTCAGTTCAACCGGAAAAGTGACTAAAGTTGTTGCTCATTACAACGGGTAGAGCGAGGTTATGCAAATGGCGGTAATATGGATGGCACAACCGAGCGATGCTGAGGCTTTACTTACTCTAGCTAGCGAGTCAAACGCAGTCCACTCGCCTGTGGTGTAAAGAAAATAACGCAATTTTAACCGCCCCCTCGGAAACCCACGGAGGTGGGTTTTGTTTGTATAGATGCGGTTTCAACCGCTCGGTCTTCCTATATGAACTTTATTGAATTATCTGGGGGCAAAATCAGTTAGCATGAATCATCAATCTTGGTTGACACTACTAAAAAAACACCGGGCGATCGCAGTCATCCGTTCCTCAGAAAAGGAACTTGCTTGGCAGATGGCATCAGCGGTAGCAGCAGGCGGAATCCAGTTTATTGAAATTACTTGGAATACCCACAAAGCCGCTGAATTAATTCCCCAACTCCGCTCCGAATTCCCTACTTTTAGTATTGGCACTGGCACTTTATTAAACTTAGAACAGTTGCAGCAAGCAATCGACTGCGGTGCTCAGTTTCTGTTTACTCCGCACACCGATTTAACTATGATTAAAACAGCAGTTGATGCCGGAGTGCCGATCGTCCCCGGTGCTTTTTCTCCTACGGAAATTGTGACCGCGTGGCAAGCAGGCGCTACCTGCGTTAAAGTGTTTCCGATATCGGCTTTGGGAGGCGCGGCTTACCTGAAAAGCCTGCAAGGCCCCCTGGGAAACATTCCTTTAATTCCCACGGGCGGGGTGACGCTGGAAAATGCGAAAGTATTTATAGACGCCGGGGCGATCGCTGTTGGTTTAGCCGGAGACTTATTTCCTAAACACTTAGTGGACAATCGCGATTGGCGGGCGATCGTCCAAATTGCCCGAACTCTCGCCCAAAACTTAACAACTTGTTAAGTCCAGTTTCCCAATCCAACATTTCAAATCTAAAATCTAAAATAGGACAAGCCAATCTAAAATCTAAAACCTAAAATCTAAAATAGTACGAGGTGTGAGAAATGAACAGCATTATCAACTCAATTTACTTCCGTCGCGCTGGAACTTTCTGTGCCGGCTGCGCCCTCACTTTTGCTACATTCTGCGGCGGTTCAATGACCGCATTTGCCAGCGAACAGCACAACATAATTGCCAATAAAATTATGCTGTTGCAGCAATCCAGCGAACGCTGGATTGAAATAGATTTGTCAAGACAAAGGTTAATAGCTTGGGAAGGAAATACACCCGTTTACGCGGTGATTATTTCCAGCGGCAAATCATCGACTCCCACCCGCACGGGAACCTTTGCCGTTCAAACCAAACACCGCGTTACTAGAATGACTGGGGATGACTACGACGTGCCCGACGTTCCCTATACAATGTATTACGACGGAGGCATGGCAATTCACGGCGCTTACTGGCACAATTTGTTTGGCAATCCAGTTACTCATGGCTGCACAAATGTAGCTGTCAATCACGCTAAATGGCTATTTGAATGGGCCTCGGTGGGAACACCCGTGGTGGTGCACAAATCTCAGGTTTAGGGCATGGGGCATGGGGAATTGGCTATGGGGCTTGGCATAGTCGAACGCTATTCAATCTGTTAGAACCCCGACTCCTTAAAGAAGTCGGGGTTCTGGGTATTATGTTTTTTTAGGTGAGCTTACTTAACTGCTGCTTTCAAGCACAAACCCAATTGTACCAAACATCAGTAAAGTCTAAGTTGATAAGTTATGATTGAGAAATAAAAAAGTTATATATGCCGTCGTCTCTCCACAGAATATGTACCGCATCATCAACAGAGGAATCCATTTGAAATAAAAGAATATTTTGCTCTGTGTCACTATCATGGTTATTAACCAATCTTGCGTCGCCTTGTATAAAATCGGGATAACCGCCTATTTTATGACCGAAGGGACGCGATATCTCTAAATACTGTTTCATGATGCGATCGTTATTGCTCAATAATTCATACAAATCTTCTCCTAAACGTTGACTAAATTGGTAGTCATCAGTACCAATCGGTGCATATTTTTTAGTAAATTGCAAGCTGTAATATCAAATCCGGTGTGCGATTCGTTTAACCTAAATGGATAGGTACTCCTATCCAGGGACGGTTAGCCTGACTCCTCGAAGCCAGTGATAACTGATTACATTTCTGGGTGAGACATTAAGTCAAGTCCCAGTCCGCAGGTGCAGCGGTAAAAGCATATCCCCTATTTTGTTGGGTAGCAACTAACAGGATAAAGCGGGGATAAAAGGAAGAAAGACTCTTAGCCTTGGGGGGTAGCTGTCGAGCAAGAACTTATGCGTAGCGAAAGCAAAAATGTGTCTGAACTACCGTTATGATAGATGGTCAAACGGCTGACTGACCAAGCCAAAAGGCAAGGATAGGGCATAAGCAATTATCGGATTGACTTATCAGCACTGCCCAATAAACCCGGTAGAAAGCATTACGCTGTCATGTTCAACTAATGTGTAATCGGAACGAAGTAAAGCTCTCACAGCCCTTAAATAATTAAGTAGGTTGCTAGCCGTAAGCTGTGAGTGTGAGGGATGGTCGCAGAAGCCAATGCTTTGTTGTAATGACAGAGATATGCTGACAGCACCGGGTGGTGTAAAAGATAGAGACCAAGTAGCCCTTTAAAAGCCGTCGGCCACAGTAAAAATCTGATGGTGGGATGTAGGGGTAAAAGGACATCTATCAAGCGGTAATAATAAGATCGCTATGCGATGGTACTGTATCCATAACCAGGATTACATCACTCAGGAGCCGTGTGCGGTGAAAGTCGCAAGCACGGTTTTGTAGGAGAGATGGTAGGGGACACTCTGCCATCGACTCTCTAACTACATCGGAATCATACCGTAGCGAAACCGATAGTCTCGCTCGCTTTCGCTACTTATACCGAGCGAGACGCTTGCACCGCAACTCGAACAATTATTTATGATTCCGATTCCAGCGGAAACGATATGACCTCTTCCTTTGATTAATGACTCACGGGACATCCTCCTGTCGTCAACCCTGTTAAGAACTTATTGGTGTCAAAGAAATGTTCTACAGACTCAATCTTTAAATCCTCTGTAACTTTAGCAATGCTAAGACCAATAATTTCAATAGTTTCTCCTGTCGCTTGATGATCTTTGTAAGCTCCCCTAAAAGTACCCCAGTGTCTCCACTTAAACACAACGTTAGGAGGCCCTGCAACGACTTCGATTAATTCCCAGAGAAAGCCATCGGGAAAAGCTGTGTGAAAGAGGTTGTAGGAGGTTTCAAAGGTTTCATCAGAGGGGCGGTAGTGCTCTGAGTTTTCTAGAAAGAGATTATAGGTTCCCTGATCTACAACTTCTTGGGCTGTGTATTCTTTTCCTCCATTAGTGCTCATACGAAATTTATCCGTAACTACAGAGAGCCATTGTTGGGGATTGGTTTTGAAGGATGCTTCCATTTCAAATGTTCTCACCAAATTATAGGCGATCGCATTCAAAGACCCTTCGGTATGATTGTGTTTCTTTTCCTTTTCCAAGAAAGCATTAGTGTGAGAATAGTCTGGACGATCCCCGTACCGCCATTCTACTCCATCATCCTGTTTCAGAACTTCTTCTCTATCTTGCACCCAGAGGGGTAAGCCGGGAGTTGTACTCATTGCTGTTAATCTCCTAGGATTTGGGTTAATAAAAATCTTGATACTACAATGAAAGACTGACTGAAAGACTGACGTTTCCGATGCGAATTTATGATAGAGTACACGAAAATTTTCGCCCTGTCAAGCCCCCGCAGCCATAAATCTAAATATCTGCGGTTGTCGTCTCCAATAGACATCTCCAAAAACTAACTGGTTCCTAGGAAGAGCCTGGGAACCAGTAATTTCTTAGTCCCCCTCCGATCGGACGAAAGTTTGACTCTATGCAGCGATTTCAAGAGCCGAATTATCTAAAGTCTATCCTTAACTTAGCTGCACCACTGGTTTATCCTCTAACAAAGTTTCATTGGTCAACAAATCTTCAACAGTAATGCGCAAAAAGCGCTGTTCGTCAACGCGGAACAAAACTTTTATGCGATCGCTCCCCGGATACCCAGGCGGCGTCAATTGAGCGATGCTGCGTGCTCCGTCTTTATCATTTAAGGGCTGTACCGATGTTTGGCCCGCGAGTTGCCGAGTAATTAGCCTGTCGCCGTCAAAATATATCTCCGTGCCGCCAGTTTCCGCTCCCAATTCGCCGATAATTAATTCTATACTCGGCTGATTTTCTAAAGAAGCTCCCAAGACTAATTCTACCGGTTCGCTCATCGGATAAGACTGGCCGGATTTAATTAAACTGTGCCAACTGTGGCAATTGTCGCGGCGGTTCCAGTAGCGAATGCCGTAACTGTGATAGAGAAAATCTTTGATTTCTAGCCCTTGACTCAGTTGCAGAGCACCTTGGGCGATCGCCTCAAAGGGTTTGTCGCAGCGAATTTTGGCCGCCTCGAAATATTGCTCCACCCAACGCCCGACGGCGGGAATTTGTACAGTACCGCCAACTAGCAAAACTGCATCGATATCGCCAATTTCTAAGCCTTGGCGGCGCGCTTGCTGCAATACTTGATTCATGCAGTCGTCTAGTTTGTCAAAAAACTGATGTTCAGCGAGGATAGATTCAAAACGAGTTCGGTCTAATTCTAATTCGTAACTCTCAAAATTTTCGTCATCAAAATAAACCTCAACCGCCTGATTCACTAAAGACAACTGAATCTTTAACCGTTCTGCCAATCTCGTTGTAATCGGAGATTTTGCCAGCCCTTTTGTTTGAACAAAATAGTCAACCAGCCAATTATCAATATCAGAACCGCCTAAATTTTGTCCGGCTTTAGCCAAAACCCGCGCAACTTTTGTTTTTTGCGCTGAAGATTCAGCTAATAATTTTTCGCCCCATTTGAGAATAAAACCGAGGGGCTTTTTGTCGGAGGAAGCGTCCAAACGCACCAAAGAAAGGTCTAGAGTTCCGCCGCCGAAATCAATTACTAACAGATTTTCGCGATCGGCCAAACCGTAACCCAAAGCAGCCGCCGTAGGTTCGTCCAACATCCGCACCTGTTCTACTTGCAGAGATTGAGACACTTTGCCCAACCAATGGCGGTAAGCTTCAAAACTATCTACCGGCACAGTAAAAATCAAAGAATCGATCGGCAAGGGCAGTTCGCGAATTGAGTTCACAATTTGGCTCAAATACCACTCACCTACTCGTTCAAAAGTAATATGTTGCCCGTCAAGTTCCGGCACAAAACCCTGAACAGAAGTGCCAATTCCCCGCTTAAAATTGCGGAAAAACCGAGAATCTCCACTCAAATCAAGGCCTTTGTCGCGGACTTGCTGACCGAGCAAGACTTTACTTTGAGCAGCGTCCTCAACGTAGAGTAAACTGGGAATTAGGGGCGGATTTTGAGCCGAGATTGCCGACAATCCCGGTAATTTCAAAGTTTCGGGCTGCGATCGGGCTGGATTCCAGCGAGCGGCCACGGTGTTGCTAGTTCCAAAATCAATTGCGATCGTCATTCAGCCAAAATACACAGCTACTAGGGATTAGATTATATTATGGTATTTAGAGTCGTAAATGCAAATAGATTCTCAAATTGTGCTTGAATAAAGATTTTGTTACAACCGGAACAGCTTTAGCGGCGGAGTCTTCAATTTTGTGCAACTGCATATTTTTCGTTGCAACAAATAAGCGCAACTTTTGTAAACTGCACAAAACTCATACCCTTTTAGATTTTAAATTAAAAACTTGAGAATGACTAACTGCATAAGGGTTGGGAATTTGGGAATACAGTTGCATTGTTTATTGAAAGTGGTATAAATTGTCCGCCGCCGCCAATTTTTTACCTTTGATATTAATCCTATTTTCAAATAAAGCGTGAAAAATGTTAAATATGGGCGATCGCAAAACAGCACTATTGGCTTTAACACTGCTTGTCCCTGCCGCTAGTATCGGTATCATAGCAGGCTTGTATATTGCCCCGGGAGGCTGGGGACAAACACTGTCAGTCTTGTGTCAAGTTTGGTTGCTGGTTTTTCCGATCGCGTGGTCTGTTTTTGTCGATCGCGAAAAGCTCAGTTTATCCCTACCCAAGCGCCAAGAATTGCTGGCTGGATCTATTTGGGGAATATTCATGTTTGCGGTGATTGTGGGTATCTATAACCTTTTTGGCCAGCAGTGGATCGATCCTGTAGTTGCTAAAGAAAAATCTCACCAATTAGGTATTAGCAGCCCTAATATTTACTTAATTGTTGAAGCATATTTTGTGCTAGTTAACTCATTAATCGAAGAATTTACTTGGCGGTGGTTTGTCTGCAACAAGTGCCAGATTCTCATACCGGGAACAAAAGCAATATTTCTGAGTTCGCTATTTTTCACGATCCACCACATTTTTGTAATAGCAGCTTACAGCGACTGGCAGGCTGTGCTCTTAGGCTCCTTAGCTGTCTTCGCCGCCGGGATAATTTGGTCTCAGTCTTATCTGACTTACCGTTCGCTTTGGTCGAGTTATATCAGCCACGCGATCGCAGATTTTGCCCTGGCAAGTATTGGTTGGCAAATCCTCTTTAACTAGCTGCTTTTTCAGCGACTATCGCCGGCAATTCTACAGTAAAAATTGACCCTTTTCCCAACTCGCTCTCCAGACTAATATCTCCCCCCATCATCTGACAGAACTTCTTGGCGATTGCCAGTCCTAAACCCGTACCGCCGTATCGGCGAGTAGTAGACTCGTCCGCTTGGGTAAAAGCTTGAAATACTCTTTCAATTTGCTCTGGGTTCATTCCAATTCCCGTATCGCTGACTGTGAAACTAATCCATTCTTCAGCAGCCGGAATATCCGATTCTACTTCTTTCTCGCTTTTGCTTCTTTCCCGCTTCGCTTCTACACCTAAAACATCCGATGCTACTTCCTCATCTCCTAGAAAACTCAATTTTTCTTCATGCTTCTCCCTTTCTTCTTCCTGCTTTCTTCTAAATCGCCTTACTTCTAAAGTAATTTTACCAGATTCGGTAAATTTGCTGGCATTGCTTAGCAGGTTTAACAAACACTGATAAATTTTAGTAACATCAGTATAAACCGTGCCGATATCTGGCGGACAATTGACGCTCAAAACATTGCTATTTTTGTCTACTAAAGGTTTAATAGTATTAGCAACATCGTGAATTATTGCCGAAATATCGCATTTTTCTAGGTATAATTCTATGCGACCAGCTTCAATCTTAGAAATATCTAAAATATCATTAATGAGAGATAGTAAATGTTTGCTTGCATTATTAATTCTTTGCAAATCCGGGACTAATTCTTCACAATTCAGCTCGCAGGCTTCGTCTTCTAAGATTTCGCTGTAGCCCATAATCGCATTCAGAGGCGTGCGGAGTTCGTGGCTCATATTTGCCATAAATAAGCTTTTTGCCTTGCTAGCTTTTTCAGCTTCCGTGCGAGCTTTGTCTGCTTCCTGATTTTTTGCTTCCAAGCTAGCAAATAACTTTTGCAACTGCACAGCCATGTGATTGAAAGCGTTGGCTAAAGTTCCCAATTCATCTTGGCGATCGATATTTACTCTCTGATTCCAGTCGCCGTTAGACAACTGTGCTGCTGCAACTGTCAAGTCGCCAATCGGCCGAACCAAACGGCTGGTTAATATCCAGGTCAAACCGCCGACTCCCAAGACTGCAATGGTGGCAATAGTAATTGCCAACTGCCAAAATAACTCTTCTTTTTCTAAAACCTCGGCTTCTTCCTGCAAGATAATTACGCCCCAACCACTGTCTAATTGGTTTAGACATGAAAGCCATTTCACGCCCCGCTCGTCTGCGAAGTAAAATGCACCTCTTTTGCCTGCTAACAGGGTTTTGACTGGCGGATAGTTGCTGAGGTTTATTAGTTGCTTTTGTGCAAAAAATTTTTCATCTGGATGAGCGATTAATTGACCTTTGTTGTCCACCAAAAAAGCGAAGCCTGTTTTCCCGATGCGGACTGTTCCGATCGCTCTAGCGAGGTCGCTTAATAATATACCTATCATAGCTACTCCTTGAATTTTTCCCAGTTGGTCGGCAGATTTATCGGTTGAATTTAATTGAGGTGTTTGAGAAAATTTTTGTTGAAAATTAGTTGCTAGTTCGAGAAGCTGCTTGGTTGTAGAATCGAGGCTGCCACCTGCCGGCAAGCCTGAATATTTTTTTTGAAATTGATCCACGGCGTCGGCGGTGGCGTTTCCGTAAATTCCCGTAATTTCGTTTTTGTAATAGCCGAGTTGTTTGAGTTGCTGCTGCAATTGGCTGACTGAATTTCCTCGATCGCCCAAAGTTAAACTAGCAAATTCCCGAATGGGTGTTGAGAAAATAACTGCGGGTTTCCCAGTTAAGCGAGATATCAAAGCTTCGCGGGTAATTTCAGTGCCAGCAACTGCACTTTTAAACCAATAGCGATCGCTGCGGTTGATGCGATCGGGCGGCGTGCCGCTGCCGCGGGCCACAACGTACCCTTCTAAATTGTAAGCTTCGGCAATGTATATGTGGCTGTAGCTGCGGTTGATGCCAACTAGCAGCGGCAACTGTTTGCTGGCATTCATGCTGACGGTATTGGGATTTTGACTGATGCTGCGCAAAACTCGAATGTTCATTTGTTCCCACCGCGAGATGCTTTCAGTTAAGACATCGGCTTTTAATTCTAGGTTTTGTTTCGCTTGCGATCGAATAATGTTAGCTGCGTGAAAACTGGCAAACCATATCGCTGCAAGCATCGGCGGCACAACCCCCAAGAGCACGCCGATTGTCATCCGGAATCGCAAACTTAGGAAGAATGATTCTTTCATAACAGGAAATTTTTTGTAGGTGAGGTCTTTTGATACATACCGCTAAGCTGCTACTGCTGATTGAGTCAAGGTTGGCACGATATATGCCACTTTGCCCTCAGTATTTATTTTATCTTTATACGGTCATTTGATAAGTTGGTGAACTTTTTTTCCGCTAATTACTTAGACAAGACTTGCGCAGCGACGCTACATATACTCGACCGAGAAGTGGCAGTCGCTTTTTGAGACTCTTTGATGCGATCGCCTTTTATTAACAAATTTAAAACTGAGCCAGCTAATTAAATTTATAGCGGTGAAACTCTCTGTTCTGTAGTGCGATTGGGAAAGCTACTTTTTCAAAGAGTCCCGGAGGCATCAAGCGGGTTTTTTCACGAAAATACGACAAGTGAGGGCGAGGGATATTGGTTGAAAAACCCGGTTTCTTCCCTGATTCGCGCGCGTCCAGGACGGTCATTCGCGCGATCGCCTGTCTCCCAGCGCCCCCGTGCCGGTATTTGAAAAAACCATCATCTGTGAATCCTGACAAATACGATATTTTGTCAAGCAATACCTACAGGACATTTACCAAAAAGTCAAAGTCGCCGATGCGGTGTTTAGATCTGTGGGGGCGATCGGGAAATCAAGATTCTTAAAGTAAGAATTTCCTGTTTAATGCAGTATAAAATTTGGCCAAAGGCGATGTCAATCTACTGAGTATTGTTGCCAATGCTACCGGGCGTCCCCACAGTAAAGGTTGGGTGCTTTTCGGTTTCCCGTACATCGCTGTCTGTAGGATAGGCAAGTGCTGTCAAGTTAAACATGAAGTGTTGTCTAGCTTGGTGTTTGGCGGGAAAAAAGTTGCTTTTTGATGAGGAATCTGTCTTCAGGATGAACTTTCGCTCACCTAAAAATTATCCCTAGAGCACTGTTGGGCGCTCGCCTCTGTCGTTATTATCTATTCAATGACAGGGAATTTGTGGCATATCAATAACTGGGGTGTTGCGAACAGTCACTAAGTTTGATTATATTTACACACCAGGAAAGCGGTATTAATATTCACCCGCCCCTCTTTCCTGTCGGACTCTCAAACGAGCGCTCATCGCAGCGCCGAAAGCGAGTCGGAGTCTTCAGCGGGACTTAAAAATGAAAATCACGTTTGTTCTTCCTACTCTGTGTCTGACTGGTGGAATACGAGTAGTATCTATTTTCGCAGAACGTTTGAGAAAGCGAGGACACTCCGTGTTCGTCATCTCTGTACCCCACCCCCAACCGAGTATGCGCCAGCAAGTCAAGTCGCTGCTGCGGGGACGGGGTTGGATTTCTCCACCTGAAAACGAACCCTCATTTTTCGATAACTTAGGTGTAGAACAAAAAATTACCGATCGCTGCCGCCCGGTAGAGGACAAAGATGTACCTGACGCTGACGTAGTAGTAGCCACCTGGTGGGAAACCGCCGAGTGGGTAGCAAAACTCTCTCCCAGCAAAGGAGCAAAAGCTTATTTTCTCCAGCACCACGAAGTTTTTGACTATCTACCTCAAGGTAGAGTAGAAGCAACCTGGATGCTGCCGATGCACAAAATTACGATTTCTCAGTGGTTAGTTGACCTAGCTCGGACTAAATACGGCGATCGCAAAGTTTCCATAGCCCCTCCGAGCGTGGACGTTAACCAATTTTACGCCCCTCCTCGCAACAAACAATCGGTTCCTACAATTGGAATAATGTACTCTACAATCTACTGGAAAGGAACCGACATCGCCCTGAAAGCCTTTTCCCTGGCTGCTGAAAAAATCCCCAACCTGCGTCTGGTTGCCTTCGGTGTAGATGCCCCATCCTCGGAATTGCCCCTGCCGGCCAATACCGAGTATGTAGTTCAACCCGACCAAGACAAACTCAAAGACTCTTACAGCAAATGCGATGCCTGGCTGCTGGCTAGCCGCTCAGAAGGCTTTGGCTTGCCAATTATCGAAGCGATGGCGTGCCGCACTCCCGTCATCAGTACCCCAGCAGGCGCTGCTCCTGAAATTTTGAGCGGCGGTACTGGCATACTTGTAAGACCAGAAGATCCCCAAGAAATGGCAAAAGCCATAGAGTATATCTGTCAGTTGCCGAATTCCGAGTGGCAAGCCCTGTCCGAAGCCGCCTATGCCAAGGTGAGGAATTATACTTGGGAAGATGCCACGGATCATTTTGAAGCGGGATTGAAAGTTGCTGTAGACAAATCTAAACACCGGGACGTTAACATAGTTTCCTATTCTCCGTACTATCCGGCTCCAGCAGTAGCGACAAACAGAGTTGACGGTGGAGGCTTATTGCAGCCATTGGAAATTCTGCGCTAACGGCTAGCTGTGGCGTGGGATTCTCGGCAGAAACTCAATATCATTTGGTGGGGTGCTTTTGTCACAATTAAAATCGCCCGTGTCCTGTTTTCTACCGAGCAGTCTAGACACAAATACTGACCCCACCAACTAGCGAATACTGGTTGTAAAGCGATCGTCGGCCCAAATCTGAACCCGAGTGCAACGGCGGTTTTGAGGCTCGCGCCGTTACAGGTTAGACTTGTCTAGTCCTCATACATCTCCCGATTTGTAATTGGGAAAAGTCCCTGACGACAAAGTAAGGTCGGCTCGACTATCAAGTGACGATCGCCTCCAGCAGAAGCCCGCACCCTGCATAAAAGCCAAAAAGAGGCTCGTAAGTGTGAACTTTCTGTTATGGAGAAGTTTTATTAACCAGTGTCAATCTTGGGCATCTATTCATGAAAATTACTTTTGTCCTGCCTACCCTTAGTCTTACAGGTGGCATGAGGGTGTTATCTATCTACACAGAACTTCTTCAAAAGCGAGGACACAAAATATTTATCGTCTCTACACCCGAGCGACAACCAACTTTGATCGAACAATTGCCATGGCTGCTGAGGGGTAGGGGTTGGCAGTCGGCTCCCAAGAAAGGGCCGTCTCACTTTGACAAGGTGGATGTCGAAAGCCGAGTTCTCGAAACCTACCGTCCAATTACTGACAAGGACGTACCTGATGCCGATATTATCATGGCTACTTGGTGGGAAACTGCCGAGTGGGTGGCAAAACTCTCTCCGACCAAAGGAGCGAAAGTATATTTTCTCCAACACTACGAGGCTTTTGACTACGTACCAAAAGGTCGAGTAGAGGCAACTTGGCGGCTGCCAATGCACAAAATCGCTGTGGCCCAGTGGCTGGCCGACATAGCTCGGAATGAATACGGCGATTTGTCTGTATCTCTCGTCCCTCCCACTGTGGACACCAAACAGTTTCACGACCCGCAGTCGCGAGGCAAGGAGCGACGAGGCAAGCAGTCAGTTCCCACAGTCGGGATGTACTATACAACAACTCCTTGGAAAGGCTGCGATATTGCTCTGGAAGCTTTCTCTATAGCTGCTAAAAAAATTCCCAACCTTCGTTTAGTTGCCTTTGGTTCCGGCGATACTCCTCCTCCCTATTTGCCGCTGCCGCCTGGTACTGAGTATAATAAGGCACCTACCCAAGACCAACTCAAAGAATTTTACAGCAAATGCGATGCTTGGCTGTTTTCCAGTCGCTCGGAAGGCTTCGGCTTGCCAATTTTAGAAGCTATGGCTTGCGGCACTCCAGTCATCGCCACTCCTGCTGGTGCGGCTCCGGAACTACTTGCTGGCGGGGGTGGAATACTTGTCAAGCCAGAAGACCCAAAGGATATGGCAAAAGCGATCGAGCAGATTTGTCAGTTGTCTGAGGCCCAATGGCGCGCAATGTCTGAGATTGCTTTGCAGACGGTGATAAATTATACCTGGGAGGATGCAACTAATCTCTTCGAGGCTGCACTGTACGCTGCTGTGAAACGTCAGCCACAATTAACTGACAAGGCGTAAAATTGAGGTAGATTTAAAAGATTGGGGTTGCGCGATCGTTTTTGAGAATTTTTAGGGGGCAAATTGTGTTTTCTTTCTACAATTTTACTGCCAAAAAAGACCTATGGTTGCATTAATCCCACTTGCTATGTTCGGCTTTATTCCAATCGTTTTTTACCTGTTTGTGAGGTTTCCGGCTCAGCGGGCGGTAATTATCAGTTTTGTTGGAGCGTGGCTGTTTTTGCCGCAAGCTGAGTATCCCATCCCCATATTGCCGCCTTATACCAAAATCTCGGCAGCTTGCTATGGCATTTTGCTGGCGACTATTGTCTACGATACTGCGCGCATAACCACTTTTAAGCCCGGTTGGCTGGACGTGCCAATCGTAGTTTGCTGTTTGTGTCCAATTGTTTCACAAGTTACTAATGGCGGCAGCCCGATTTCTCCGACTTTCAACCAAATCATTACTTGGGGTCTGCCTTATTTTTTAGGACGCTTGTATGTGGGTAGTTTACACGGGCTGCGACAATTGGCGATCGGGATTTTTGCAGGTGGGTTGGCATACATTCCTTTTACTTTAATTGAAGGGGTTAAGGGCCCAATTCTGCACCTAATGATTTACGGCGTCAATGCTTTTGAAGACTGGGGTCAAGCAAGGCGTTTGGGGGGATGGAGACCGGTAGTATTTATGCAGCACGGTTTGATGGTGGGCCTGTGGATGATGACAGCCGCTTTAATCGGAGTTTGGCTGTGGCAAACTGGGACGCTCAAAAAGTTTCAGGGTCGCAACATCAAGACTTTAGCAATTATATTAACTATCGCTTTTTTCCTCTGCCGTTCTACTGGTGCCTACAGTTTATTTGCAATGGCGTTACTCGTATTATTTTCTGCCAAGTGGTTTCGCACGTCTTTGCCCCTGCTATTTATAATTGGATATATAGTGTTTTATCTGTACGTAGCTGCATCGGGTCAATTTTCGAGCCAAGACGTGATGGACTTCATCACTCCAATATTTGGTGAAGAGCGAGCCGCCTCTCTGAAGTTTAGATTTGACATGGAAGAGATATTGGGGGAAAAAGCGCGGCAAAGTTTTCTTTTTGGCTGGGGGGATTCCGGCGGAAACCGCGTTTACGACCAGTCCGGTAAAGATATCTCGGTCACCGACAGCTTATGGATTATTACATTTGGCATCAACGGTGCAGTGGGTTTAGTTAGTTTATTTTCTTCATTGTTACTTCCTGTTATTGTCTTTTGCGTGTTTAAATATCCCGCCAGAACCTGGTCTAATCCCAAAGTAGCGCCGGCTGCCGTCCTGGGAGTAGCCTTAACTATGTACGTGTTTGACTGTGTTTTGAACGCTATGACTAACCCGATTTTTGCGATGATTGCTGGAGGAATATCAGGTCTGGTCTTAAAAGCTCCCGAAAGTCTTAAGACCAAAAAAACCAGTTCGCCACCAAGAAGACAGTCGCTAGTTCACCAAAAATCATGATGATTTTCAGGGATGCGATCGCCGCTTCACTTCAAGCCTGAAAATATCTTGCATTTGCTGCATACAAAAACTATAAAATCTACCACTTTTTCCGGAAATCAACTTCGGGAGTTGCGCTATCTTTCTCACTTGCTCAAAATCAGTGTATTTTTTTTTACACTGATTTATAATGCTGCAAATATTAGCACGGGATTGTGTTTTTATTACAATCGTTTTCCGGGTTGTAAACACAAATTAGCTTTATACACTTTTTGCTAAAACGAGCTGAGTCTTTACACAATCTTTAAAAAGCATGACTGGACAGGTAGGGTGTACGAGGATATACTTAAAAAAGTATATTCACCGAAACGCCCAAGTAGTGAAAACACGAGGCTGTAGTGTGGGTTATAATAGTTTGAGTGTTTGAGTTGTAGTTTAATATAAAAGCTGGAAGGGAATCACAAATGAAAACAGTTAATTTATTGAATGTCTCCATAGATAACTTGTCCATCACAGAGTTGTTTGAAAAACTAGACTGCGAAGGTGGTGTCGTATTTACGCCCAATGTAGACCACTTGATTAAGTTGCAGTATGACCGCGACTTCTATGAAGCTTACAATACCTCTACTTATAGAGTCTGCGACAGTCAAATATTGATGTATGCCTCCAAGTTTTTGGGTACTCCTCTCAAAGAAAAGATTTCTGGTTCCGACTTGTTCCCTGCATTTTATATGTATCACAAAGATAACGAGAAGATTAAAATATTTTTGCTAGGAGCTGCTGAAGGTATTGCTAAGAAAGCCCAGGAAAAAATTAACCAAAAAATTGGTAGAGAAATAGTGGTTGAAGCACTATCTCCTTCTTTTGGCTTTGAAAACAATGAGGAAGAATGTGAAACAATAATTGACGCGATCAATAAATCAGGAGCGACAGTTCTGGCTATTGGAGTGGGAGCGCCAAAGCAAGAGAAGTGGCTGGTTAAATACAGGAGCAAGTTAACACACGTCAAAATTTTCTTAGCAGTAGGTGCAACCATTGATTTTGAAGCTGGTTGCAAAGCAAGATCTCCCAAATGGATGAGCGAAGTCGGCATAGAATGGGCGTACCGGCTGTTAAGTGAACCGAGAAGGTTGTGGAAAAGATATTTGATAGAAGGTCTGCCTTTTTTCCGGTTAATCTTAGAACAAAAATTAGGGTATTATAAAAGGCCTTTCATTGAGAGCAAAAGCAGAAAGCTAGAATGGGAAGGTGGCTCCTAAAAACTGGAGCGACAAATCTCTAGCGTAAATTAAGCTGAGTAGGAGAAAAATTGCGTTTGACTTCAAGGCAAGATAGATGCAAGCTGTGGATAGTCGGATCGCACGTTCTCTCAAAATAATTCATTTTTGCTTTCAAGTCCAGGTAAAATAGGAGTGAAACCTTTGTTGCAAATCCCTAATTAGGGATTTAAATCATGAATCTGCCTTCTTTTTTGTGGTTGTGGAAAATAGCGGCTTGGTCAATGGGTGTTTCCCTGTTAGCTTACCTGTTGCTGGCCGTTACTGGAACCTGGATGTTTGCCGCTCGCAGTACGAAACAGCCTCGCCCAAAATGGCTGCGTCCCTTTCATTTGGCGACTGGTGCGGGGATGGCGACTTTGGTAATTTTACTGCTGGGAATTGGTGTAGTCGGTACGCTGGGATACTACGGCAATTTGGGTCACTCGGCTCATTTACCGGCGGGATTAGCTGTTGTTGCTTTGGTGTTGGTTTCTGTTGGAAGCGGTTTGCAAATTGGCCCTAAACATCCTTGGGCGCGTCCCCTCCACATCAGCACTAATTTGGCTTTGTTTGTGGGATTTGTGACTGTGTTACTCACAGGATGGACGATCGTACAAAAGTATTTGCCGAAAGTTTGACACCTGTCTGTTTGACATCAAACTATACATACCAAATGCGGAAGATAAAACATATGTGTAAGGTGCGCCGCAGCGCACCTTACGTTTAAATGTTTGGCGTGAGTCCGCTTTTATTTATGAATTCTAAAATATGCTGCGCCGTAATCTCTGGCTTTTCTAAGTGGGGAACGTGCCCGCAGTCGGGTATCCAAATTAGTTGAGAATTGCCGATCGCCCTTGCAAACTTTTCCGCATCCGCCGTCCCCAAAATCCGGTCTTGTTTTCCCCACAAAATCAGCGTCTGCTGCTGAATTTGCGAGAGTTTATCCCGAAAACCTCCGTAACCGCCGCTTTTGGTAAATGCAATTAAAGCTTGATTCCAGTTGGGCATTTCCAAGTGCAAAGCAGCGCAAGTTTGAGCGTCTAGAGAAGCCAATTTTTTATCGAAATAAGCATTGATGCTAATTCGCTGACGGATTTTGGGATTTCGCAAAAATGAAGTTGCCAAATATCCTAAAGGAGGAATGAGAAATTTTCCCTTATTAGAAGTGACGGCAAAACCTGCACTGTCTATTAACACCAGTTTTTTGACAGCTTCGGGATGGGTGAGGGTGAAATCAATTGCTGCTGCACCTCCCATGGAAGCACCGACTAAGATTACAGGCTGCGAAATTAGCGTTTTCCAGAAATAGTAGAGGTGAGTGGCGATCGCCTTTTGACTAAATGCCAAACCCGCCCCTCTTTCTGTAAAGCCAAAACCCAACAAATCAACCGCCCAAGTTTCATTTTCGGCAGCCAGCAGCGGCAACAGGCGACGGAATTCAAACAGGGAACTGTCGAAGCCGTGAATTAGCACAATAGGGGTGTTTCCCCTGCCTTGGCGCACGTAGGTTGTGGCAATTGGCCCAGAAGATAGGGGAGTTGTAATTGCCTCTTGTTGAATGCTTTGCGCTAAAGCAATAGAGGTAGATTCTGTTAGCTGTGCGATCGATTTTGGGAGAAAACTTGCTGGCATAATTCTTGATAAATTGTGAATCGGTAGGGTCTGTGTCCCTGTACTCACCCTAAATATCTAAGTATATATGTTTCTTCGATCGCTATTTTAGGAGTTCGGGCGATCGATCCATTAAAATTCGATCGACACTTAGTATCCCTCTGCCCAGGCTAAGGCTGAGTTTCTTAACCTGAGGTTAATATACTTTATAATCGTTGCTAATAATTCCTGTTAAATTTATTATTACCTTCCTCTGCGTCAAGAGCGCCTCTGCGGTTCATTCAAAAAAAACTGATTAACAAATCTAATAAAATTAGCATACCATTTACTCAAACATCTGAATATACAGCACTTTTGGTCGTCGCAAGTGAGGTACATAGCAGAGGTAGTCCCTACGGGGAGCAAGAGGCGGGTGTACTTGATAAACGTGGAATCTGCTGTATGTTAAATAATCAGTCCAGGACGCACGCTTCCCAACAAAAAACCGGTCGATCGTTGTCACTTTCGAGCGTATACGACCAAATTACGTGAAGAAACCGCGTTTTTGCGTCCAAAACTGATAATTTAAAAAATTCTTCTAAAATCTCAAAAGAATATTGATGATAACTCAAACTTCATGCCTCAAAACCCTAGCAACTCAACTTGGCGGAATCAACTGGGACAACTGCGCCAAAAAAGTAGAAGCAGGTATGCAAAAATTGCCCGGAATTACCGAAATTAATCTGTCTTTGCCACATTAAGTTTCGATAAATTGAACAACGAATAGCAAGCTTCACCTAAAACTTAAAATTTAAAATTGCTTGGTGGCTGTGTACAGATAGCCAAAAATTAAGTATTTCTTCGCCCACTTGTTCTGGATAGAAGTGGTGAAAGAAATGCCTACCGTCTTGACATTCCCAAAGCCTATCGCCTTTTTTTAGAAATTCCGACCAGCGACGCATCACAACAGGAGATACCAGAAAATCTGTTTTGCTGCTGCATATTAACAAAGGTACTTCTACACCTCGGTCGCGGGGATTACTAATCCTAAATAAGGAGTGAGGACACGGAGAACAGGCTAAGTCATCCTCAAAATATGATATGAATTTTTGATTGATAATTTGATTTTGGCATCCCAGCATATCGCCTACTATTTGATTCAAAACTTGTTGGCGGCTCCAGGGAAAAGCTGAAAGATACGTATAGTAATGTGCTTGCCAATTAATAGCAGATGGCAAACCGACAGATAAAAGCCCCAAAGAACTTACTTTGTGAGGATAGCGGCGCGCATACATTAAACCAACTAATCCGCTGGTACTGTGGCCTATTAGATGAATTGGGCGATCGCGGAATGTTAAAAAATCGTGCAAAAGTTCAACAGCCATATCTAAAGAGCAAGCTTCGTCTTCAGTTTGTTGGTATTCCCATATTTGCACTGGTACAGAATCATTTAAGTAGGAAAGCAGCGAGCGATCGAAGAATTGCAAACTCGGACTTACACTTAACCAAAGTACGTCATCTGAACTAAATTTCATCTATTTTAAGTTTGTGAGCGACTTATTAACCATAATAATTTATCGGCTAGATTTTCAGGGCGGGTTGAGTCCGTAATTTTGATTGCCTAATATCATCTAATTACACAACTCACCCTGCTACCGTTCAGTCTACAAGCTAAATTCTTTCTTGAGTTGAGATACCCAAGATTTGATGCGCGATTCCGTCAGATCTGATTGGTTGTCTTCATCAATAGCAAGACCCAAAAACTTGCCATTAACGACTGCTTTAGATTCATTAAAATCATAGGCCTCTATCGGCCAATGACCGACTGTTTCGCCGCCTTGTTCGGAAATTTTTTCAGCCAGAATCCCCATGGCATCCATAAAATTATCCGGGTAGCCTTCTTGGTCGCCCGTTCCCACATAAGCTACTTTTTTTCCGCTAAAATCAATATCATATAGTTCGGTAAAAAAACCTTCCCAGTCGCTTTGCAGTTCGCCGATATTCCAAGTGGGACAAGCGATAATCAGACATTCGTATTCGGCAAAATCGTCATTTTCAACGCTGCCGATCTCGTGTAAGGTCACTATATCGCCGCCAAATTCATCCCGAATCATTTCAGCTACAGACTCAGTTTTCCCTGTTGTAGTTCCGTAGAAAAGACCAATTGCTTTTGACATTTTTACTCCGAAGGTGAAACTTGACAGTGTTTAAAATTTATTTTTTTTGAGTCAGGATTTGGCATTTCCTGCCTGCAATTCAGACAAAAACAGTAGACACGGTTGTGGCAAACCTGAGAAATTAAGGAGTCAAGGCAGCAAGGACACTGTTTTTTCATCGGGTTAAAGTTAAAAATTCATCAACCAAACTGACTCGCTCATATCCGGGTCGGCTTCGCAGTCAATTAGTAACAAATTTAGCGTCGTTTGTACTTTTAGACTGCGCGGGATGCCGGCGGGTACAAACACAAATACTCCCGGTTTTAAAGTGACTGTTCGCGAGCACACCGTGAGAGTTCCCACTCCTTCTAAGACGGCGAGGGTTACATCTTTGGAGTTATCGAGGTCAGGTATTTCGCAATTTCTACCCAAACTCATCAGTTTTTGGCTGTAGGCGGGTTGTCCGTCGCTGATTCGCGAGGCTGACGCGGAAACTATTGCTGCTGTCACGGTGATTGAACTCCAGGTACTGTTAACTTCCGGTCGTTATTGCAATTAATATTCAATAAGCTACCATGCAATTTACATAGATTGTCAAGCCTTTAATATTAAGATTTGTTACGAAAGACTGTCTGGCTAGGTTTACGCTCAGCGCACGCAGGCCGAAATGGAGACGGGGCGGTATTTTTGGGTTGTAGAACAGAGAAGCCCGATGGCTTAAGTTTAAAATTACTTGCTAATTATTTGCAGTTAGTTCGGGTAATTAAGTTTGTAGTGCGATCGCAAATATACAGTCCTGGACGCACGGGTTGTCATACTTCGTTGCAGCCCACAGAAACGGTAAAAAACCAAGGTCATGAGGCTTGGTGGGTTCAGAACTGATATGCAGTCCAGGACGCAAAAACCCGGTTTGTTGACGTAATTTGGTCATATACGCTCGATCGCGACAACGAGAAACCGGGTTTTTTTGGGAAGCGTGCGTCCAGCAGTGATATAGCAATTCTCAATTCTCCGCAATCTAGCATTAGACACAGCCTTACCGTGTCTAATGCCGAATATCTGTATTGCACTCAATAGAGTAAGGCGCTTGCTAGGCGCACTCTACAAAATGCAAGAGAGGCGAGTTTGAGACGGATTTGTCGATCGCCAAAATCCGTCTCAAACTCGCCCCTAATGACAACTGTTAACAGTCAAAAATCAACAATCAACAATTAACCGACTAATTTTTCGCCCCTACGCCAACATACATAATCGACGTATCCTCATTAATTTTGATTTTAAAGAAACCAGACTTTTTGTAATCAACATAGTTAGCTATATTAGAAATTAGCACTTGAGAAACTTGTTGGAAACTTTCCCGGGAAGGAAATAGCTGCTTTCCACTTGTAAAATTCCCCCAAAAACCGTGCATCTCGCCTAAAACAGCGCCCATTTCTCCCAACATATCAAAACCTTTAATTTCAATCTTCCCGAAACCCGTATCGCGCATTACGAAAAACAGTTCATCGGGGGTAACAAACTTTTCCCAATCGTGAACGCCCCGCCTAATCTCCTGCAAAATATTTTCCATCAGTCCAATCATCACAATTTGTGAGGAAAAAGTTCGGTTGATGGTATCAAAAAAGAACAGTCCCCCAGGCTTGAGAATCCTGTGAACCTCTGACACAACCTTTTTGTAATCGGCCACGTGTTCCAAAACATCCACGCAGATTACAACATCGAAGGTATTGTCGTCGTAGGGCATATTTTCGGCAAAACCTTGCCTGTAGTCAATCTCCAAACCGCTAGTAACTGCGTGGTTTTGAGCTGCTACAATGCACTTGTCCGATCGATCTATTCCAGAAACAATAGCACCTCTCTCGGCCATAAACTCGCAAGAAAAGCCGCCGCCGCACCCGACATCTAAGGTTTTCAGCCCTTGCCAATTAGTCGCGTGTCTGTCGAAAAACTCAAATCTGGGTTTATTTAGATGGTATAAGGCATAAATTTTAGCATTTTCGTCCCACCACTTATCGGCATTTTCCTCATAAAATTCTAAATCATTTTTTACTTCCGTTTTCTGCACGATTTTCTCAGTCCTAATTAGTGGAAAATATAGAGGGCGATTGCACTTTTGCCTGATTTTATAGGAATGACGCCAACCAACCCGGTTTCTGTGATAAATCCGAGGTTTCGTGACGAGTTCGCAGGCAGGAACCGGGTTTCGGAATCCGCGCGCATAAGTTGTATTTTCTCTAAAGTTGCGAATCGCCACAGCTTTTTATTATAATACTTTTGGCACAAAGTTCAACGAAATGGATCGCGTTTCTATTATCATCCCAGCCCTCAACGAAGCGACTTGTCTGGAACGCACCCTCCGCCAACTCAGCATTCTCAATCCTCCGGCTTGGGAAGTGTTAGTGGTAGACGGGGGCAGTCAAGACGAAACAGTGGCGATCGCACTTTCCGCCGCCACCCGTGTTATTCCTAGCAGTATAGCCGGACGTTCCGTGCAAATGAACTTAGGTGCTCAAGTCGCCACCGGTGAAATTCTGTGCTTTCTGCACGCCGATACTTTAGTTCCCGACGACATTGTAGCAGTCATCCAGAAAACATTGTCCGATGCCGAAATTGTGGGCGGCGGGTTTATCTCCCTGATGGCTAGTTCGCAGCAAACAAGATGGGGTTTTTCCCTCCACAATTACCTGAAAACTTATTACGCGCCGCTGTTATTTCGACCTCATTTATTTTTCCAAGGATTGCGCCTGCTGTTTGGCGACCAAGTTATTTTTTGTCGCCGTACCAATTTTTGGGAATGCGATGGTTTCGATGCTGCGCTGCCAATTATGGAGGAAGCGGATTTGTGTTTGAAGTTAGTGCGACGGGGGAGACTTAAGTTAGTCAATCGGGTAGTGGAAAGTAGCGATCGTCGAGTTGCAAATTGGGGCGAATTTAAAGCTATTGCGCTCTATCTTTCGATTGGTTTTTTGTGGGGTTTTGGCGTTTCCCCAAGGTATCTCAAGCAGTTTTATGAAGACATCCGCTGAAACACAAAATTTGATTAAATTCCCAAAATGTACTGCTTGTAATTTTTGGGTAAAACTTTTTCCAACAGGTAAATAATCGCCCAACAACCTAACAAAGTCCCCGTAACTAAAAAGCCGAGCTTCAGCAGGGGATTTACCGGGTCAATAAACTTATAAAACACTAACAACACATATTTCACTACTGTCGAATCCAGGAGATATATAGGGAATGAGTAAGCAGCCAATATTTTGACTAACCCAGATACTCTACTGGGAAGTGCGATACTCTTAGAAAATGCGAGGATCGATAATACGAACAAAATTGCGTATCCTTGAGCCGATAGTTTAAAAAACGATCGGAGAAACCATGCCTCCGAACTCACTCCACTTTTCAGGTAATATTCCCAAATACTAGCTAAATAAAAAAGGATCGTTGCCCCTAAAATTGGTATTTTTTTCCGTTCGAGAACGGGTTGAATTCTGTCATACGAGCCGCCCAAAAATAGACCAGTTGAAAATGGCAAAATCCAACTGAAAATCCAGCGCTCCATCAAAGGTAGAGGTATTGATATGTATTGGAAAGCGGTTAAGTAGAAGAAGATTGTAAAAATTGTTTGAATTGTTAAGCCCAAAGCCAAAACTTTTCTGGGTTCTAAAAATCTTAATTTCACGAGAAGCCACCACCAGCCGTAGCATTGAACAATCACAACGATGAAGTAATAGGGAGGCATCACTGAACCCGTCAAGATATCTCTGAGTAATGAAAGTAAATCAAATTTTTGGATTTCTCCCAAATTATTTAAGATGTACAAAGCTACTGACCAAAACAGATAAGGGGGTATAATTTTGGACAGTCTTTTTTTGACTACCAGTGCGGGATTATTTTGATTTTCCAGTTTGTTGGTGAGAAAAAAACCGCTCAACAGTAAAAATGCAGGTACGCAAAATAGTTGAAATGTATCGATCGCAACAAATAGAATTCTGCGATCTTTAAATGCCAAGAACCCAGCATGAGTAATCACAACACTGACGATCGCTAAAGCTCGGATCAAATCAAATTCAGCGAACCGATTAGAAACTTTTTGCATGGTAAAAATTAGATTGCAAAAATTTGATTTAAATTAGGAATTTTTTGTCTGATACGAAATCCGGGTTTGCTACCCCTTTTATCATTCGGCGGTTGAAACCGCTGCATAGAGTCAAACGAAGTCCGCCTCCGCAGACTAAGAGATAAAGGGGGTTTTTAAGCCGGATTTGGTATGAGGAGTACAATATCATAAAATGTTATATTTGCTCCTATGTTCAAAAAACTTATCTCGGCAAAAATAAGTCACCGAGTGCTGGAATTGAGGAAGAAAGACTATAAAGACTATTCAAAAAAAAATCTACCTAAATTAGGTAGATTTTTATAAAGGTTCAAGCAATGAGTTAACTGTTGGCTAACCGTTGGTGTGATGGATGTGCGACGCAGAAACACTATCCAACCGATCGCGCCCGTTGCGGATCACGCGCAGCATATCGCTCAGCTTGTGTTCGATATTATCTAGCACTTGGTCGGCATAATCGTCGGCTCCGTTTTGAATTTCCTCGCATTCAGCCATCGCCCTCACTCTCATCTCTTCCAATTCCTCTTGAGCCTGGTAGCGAATTTGTTCGACTTCCGCCAGCGTCGCCTGCTGAATTGCCTCGCAGTCGAGCAAAACTTGCTGCCGCAACTGATCCGCTTCTATCTTCGCCTGCTGGAGCAGGCCCATATCATTTAAAAGTTCTGCAGCTCGCTGTTCTGCTGCTTCTATCACTTCCTGGGCGTAAAGTTCCGCCTCTTGAAGCAAGTCGTCCTTGTGCCGGATGATTGTCTCGGCTTCCTGAAAGGCGATCGGCAAATTTAGCCTCACCAAGTCTAACTGATCGAGCAACTGTTCTTCATCCACCAGAGTGCGTCTGGTCATGGGAATTCGCGGGCTGTCGAGAACAATTTCCTCAAGCCGGTTCAATTCCCGCTGGATGTCTACTCCTGCGGTTCGGGTGGGGTCTCCGAAGGCGGATGTGTTCTGAGGTGATTCGTTCTCAGTGCGGAGGCCGTTACTGTCGGGTTCGATGCGAGTTGGTTCCTGCTGGCGTAACATTTGTAAATATCTAGGGCGACGTGTTTCGGAACAAGATGATCTACGGAGCCACCAAACTTGGCTATTTCTTTAACTACACTACTACTTAAAAAGCTGTACTCGTTAGAAGTTGCCAAAAAAACTGTTTCAATTTCACCCAGAAGGGTTTTATTGGTGTGGGCCATCTGGAGTTCCATTTCAAAATCTGTTAATACCCGGAGCCCCCGCAGCAGCACTTTGGCTTGTCGAATCTTAGCATAGTTTACTGTCAAACCCTCAAAACTGTCTACTTCTACGTTTGGCAAGTGTTGGGTAGAGCGCAGGATCTGCTCGATCCGTTCCTCTACGGTGAAGAGAGGGGTTTTGCTGGGGTTTCTGACTACCGTAACAATTACCCGATCGAACAGTTTGCAGCCCCGCTCGATAATGTCTGCGTGACCGAAGGTAATGGGGTCAAAGCTGCCTGGATAGATTGCAATCACGAGTTTGGCTCAACCGAGTGGGGGGGAGTGGGGGAATGGGGGAGTG
>NZ_JAUBTQ010000015.1:59562-137133 GCF_036702515.1 Microcoleus sp. BROC3 | reverse complement strand
ACGCCCGCACCAACACCGACGCCCGCACCAACACCGACGCCCGCACCAACACCGACGCCCGCACCAACACCGACGCCCGCACCAACACCGACGCCAACACCAACAACCAACAACATCCCCAATGACGACTGCATCTGCGATGACATTGCCTATCCCAACTTAAACCAACCGAATAGGGTTGAAAACACCATACTCGGTGTATCCTCCATTCAAATAGGCACTGCCAAAAACGATGAATTACTCGGTAGCAACACTGGCAATATATTCGATGCCAAATCCGGGGATGACAACTTATATGGTGGTGACAAAAACGACATCTTTAATGGCAATCAAGGCAATGATTTCATCACTGGAGGCAAAAGTGACGACATCCTTTATGGAGATGAAGGAAACGACATCGTGCTTGGCGAATTGGGCAACGATTTAATCTTCGGAGGCAAAGGCAATGACTCCCTAAATGGCCGCGAAGGTAATGACATCATTCTTGGTGATAAAGATGATGATTTCATCGATGGTGGCAAGGATAATGACACCTTATATGGAGGCAAAGGTAACGACATAATGCTTGGTAGTCTAGGTGATGACTACTTGTTTGGACAGTTAGGTTCGGATACTATCTGCGGCGGTGTAGGTAATGATTTGATCAGCGGTAACGAAGGAGCAGATATTCTGGGAGGGTGTGAAGGAAATGATACTCTTTATGGAGGGGAAGACAACGATAGTCTCACTGGTTGTCAAGGTGATGACATTCTTTACGGAGACTTGGGAAATGATAGTTTGATTGGCGGTAGCGGCAATGATATCTTTGTCTTAAACCCTGGTCAAGGATTTGATATTATTGCGGATTTTACCCTGGGTCAAGATTTGATTGGTTTATCGGGTGGTTTGAGTTTTAGCCAGTTAGCAATAACTCAAAATACTCAGGGAACTCTCATCAAAAATGTCTTGACAGGAGAGGAGTTAGGTGTGATGATTGGTGTGAGTGCCAATGCGATAACATCGGCTAATTTCCGGTTGATTTAGGAAATTAAGAAAAGTGCGAGCTCCCATTCTATACAAAAGGGATCTCGCACTTCTACCAATTTTAAAAGGTCTAGCAAAAATTTAATGATTATTCATACTTTCGACCGCGCCACTGAGTAGGCTGATTTAAAGCAGAAATTAGAATTCGCAAAAACGCCAGCGGATCGGCCAAAGGTGACAGCCAAAACAGCCATTTACCCGATGCCCCATTTGTATCGTAGGAAGGTGCGATCGCGAAACACAAAGCCGATCGCACCGCAACTAAAAATACATTCAAGCCCAACAGCCAAAAGTGCCCAAATACACCAACCGGGGGCAGCGAACCAAACAGCAAATAGCACAACACAATCGGCACCGGCAAACCTTGAACCGCCAGCAACAGCCACAAATCGCCCCAAATTTGACCGCTTGAAGCAGCATCTTTCAAATCGAGCGATCGACCCCATTTATGCCAAGTCTCGATCGCCCCCTCATATCGTTTCCGGCTGCATCGTCAGGTGATAAATTAGAGGGCAATTCATGAATGATTTTTACAAGTCGCCACCTATCTGGGCGCAATTTTCAGTTGTTCGATTCACAGTCAACAGTCAACAGTCAACAGTCAACAGTCAACAGTCAACATCATAAGGAGTGGGCGTTGCTTAATCAGGGTATGAAAAAAATCAGTTGAAAATCCCGAAGCCTTGTGAATACTGGTTTCTATGATTTGCATATTTAGCCTTTCATACCGTAAATCAGCAACGCCTAATTTTCGTTAGCGGCGGGAGATGGTGCAGCTTCAGGCGATGGCGACACTTCGGGGGCGGGAGATGGCGCAGCTTCCGGCGCTGGCGACACTTCGGGGGCGGGAGATGGCGCAGCTTCCGGCGATGGCGACACTTCCGGGGCGGGAGATGGCGCAGCTTCCGGCTGCGGGGACACTTCGGGGGCGGGAGATGGCGCAGCTTCCGGCTGCGGGGACACTTCGGGGGCGGGCTGCGGTTGAGGAGAAGGCGACACTTCGGCGGCTGGTTTCGGTTGAGGTGAGGGCGACGGTTGGGCTGCGGGCTTTTGTGCGGGCGGCGACGGTTGGGCCCCTGGCTGCGGTTTGGTGGAGGGGGCCGGCGGCTTCTCAAACTGCGGTTTCACTTCAGCAGGCCCTGGGGAGGGCGGCTGGCCTGTTGGTCTGGGCACTGTCGGGGCGGGCGCTGGCTGCTGCTGGCCTGGTGGGTTGGGCCTGGTTGGGGTGAGAGGAAGGCCGCTGCAAACTTTTTCGTCGTACTTAAACTCGACAGCCAGTTGGTAAAGCTTGTGCGTGCTGGCTGCTGCAAATGTTAGAGAAGGGCTAATAATAGCAATTTTAGCCGCATTGTCGAGAATACCGTAACCCGTCGGGACGATCGGCTGAGGCTCGGCCTTGAGCAAGCCTTGAGGGCTGACAACTGCTCCAAAAACTGCTGTTCCTTGGAGTTTTTGCGAGCAAGCTGTTACTGGATAAGGGACAATCACAGGAGTCGGACTCGTCATTTCCAAGTCAGGATAAGCCTTTTTGAATTTCTCAAACAAAGCAACATAAGTATTTGCAGCCGCAAGCAGTGTCTCTCTGTCGGTGGGTAAGTTTGCACCCGGTTGACCGGACTGTCCTAGCTGTCGCTGTCCCTCTTCAAATTGTTGTCTCCTGATTCTTTCTTCGGGAGTTTCTGCGACGAGATTCCTTTTATTGGGATCTTTTTGAGTCAATTTTGGTACTCCATCGGGTCCCACATTCCTGCCTATTGGGAATTCCGGGGTAAAGACTGGAGCTCCGTCTGGAAATAGTGGGAGTCCGCCTCTACTGGCTATGATCTTTTTGAGTGTTTCTGCCTCATCTTCCGATTGGCTGCCGGGAAGCTGGGGCACTTCTGTCAGCGATGGCGGCGGTGGGATATTGGGATCGAAATTACTAGGTAAGGGTGGGAAAAGCAAACCGCTCGGAGGTACGGGTGGGATGATAGTGGGTGTTGTTGGCTGGGAGGGGGTTCTGACTGTTGGGGATGATGGAGTTTTGGGAGGTGGCGGGGATGTTGGGGCTGTTAAGGGCGGGAGAGGGGAATAAGGCAGAGGGGAAAAGAATCCCGGAGGCGGCATTCCCGGCGGGAGGGCGGGCAAGTTGATGGTACCAGGTGCGGGGGGCAAGGGCGGCGCTAACTTTGGCGCGGGTCGAAGGGGAACTGGTGCGATAGCAAACGGCGTATTACCTGCGATCGCAAACGGCTTATTTGACGCGCGCGGTGGTATGGTTTGTGGCAGGCGGCCGGCTTCTGCGGGAGTTAGTTCTACTAAGCCGACAGAACCGGGGATATTTTTTGAGGAATTTCCACCATAAAGTATGTTTGAGAGGGTCGGGGCGCTTACTCCGAGCACTCCGTGGAGGCTGACAGAAGCTAGGGCTGCCCACCAAAAAGGCTGGCGCAGCGGTTCGGAAAGGGTGTTTGCTAGGGAGGAAGAGTCAGTCATTTAAATTTTAGATTTTAGATTTTAGATTTTAGATTGGGGGATTGGGAGATTGTTAGATTTTAGATTGGGGGATTGGGGGATTGGGGGATTGAGTGATTGGGGGATTGGTAATTTATATTGTTGTGGTTGTGATTGAGTGTGAATTCGTTTTAATGAGGAGAGGTTGGGAATTCAAAGGTATAATTTTAGCACGGTCGGTATCGAAATTGCCCGATCGACTTTTATGGATATTTCGCGACCCTCACATCAAGCATTCAAGCCTAGAAATCCGGTTTCTTGCCTGGTTCCACGCTGCTATAGCAACCGCCGGAAATCGGGTTAGGACGTTCTTAATTGCTGAAACCATTGTTTTTCTTGCCGAATGCCTTTGGCCGAATCCTATACGCGGTTTCTCAGTTATTGTTGAGAATGGTGAGCGGGGCGTCAGGCGGACCGGACTGGGGCGAGCTAAAAAACAGACTGCACCGCTGCTATACCGTCTTTTTCCGGGATCTGGAGCCCAACTAATTCATTAAACACGATCGATCCGTTCGATCGACCCCTGTTTCCAATTCGGTTACACAACCGGATTCATCCGTGCAAGTAATTATTCAATCCAAAATCCCAAATCCCAAATCCAAAATCGATGGATTCACCAGCGATAGCGGTAATTTTTAAAAGGAGCTCCCTCGATGGTGAGCAAGTCGATGGGATAAATTGGAGCGCCGCTTGCCATATATTGAAACATTTCTCGAACTTCCTCTCCCCGCAACGACAACTGGTCTAATTCCTTGAGAGAATACCAGCCCGCGCACAAAGTATGCTCATCCGGCTTACTCTTAGGCGGCGTCTTATCTTGGGGACGAGCCACAAAAATGACTCGGAGGCGCACATTGCCCCTAGGCATCACTGTGTGCTCTACCCGGAGAATTCCCTCAACGATGATGGAAATGCCCGCTTCCTCAAGGGTATTACGCATAGCAGCTTCGAGCAAAGTTTCCCCTTTTTCCACTCGCCCTGCTGGGAGATACCACTGCTGCTCGTACTTGCGCTCTTGTACCAGTAGAAAACGGTCTTCTAAGTGAACGACAACTAGGGTAAAATACCATGTTTGAATCGGCTCGCGAGCCATAGAAGTAGATATTCCCTAAGCAAAAGGTTTAACGAGCGGCAGATGTTAGCAATCCAAAGGATGCTTCGGCAAGCGTCTTTGAACTTGAAAAACAGATCGTAGCACTCCGACCGCAAAATCTAAAATCTAAAATCTAAAATCTAAAATTGACAATGCCATTACCAACCGTGATTTTACCAGGATATTTTGCTGCTGCTTCCGACTATCGCGAATTAGAAAAGTCTCTGGTCGATCGAGGTTTCCCAACAGTAACAGTGCCTCTGGGCAAGGGAGATTGGTTGCCGACTTTTGGTGGGCGGTCGATGGTGCCAATTTTGCGACAGCTCGATCGTACAGTCAAACAAATGTTACAGCAATACGGCGTTCCCCAGATCAATCTCGTCGGTCATTCCGCTGGCGGCTGGATTTCTCGCATCTATTTGGGCGAAAAGCCTTACACGATTCACGGCGACGTGCTTGAGGACGCGGGTTTGTGGGAAGCTCACCCTTATGTGAATACTTTAATCACTTTAGGCACGCCGCACGTCTCTCAAGAGCGCTGGACGCGCAAAAATCTAGATTTTGTCAAAATGCACTATCCGGGGGCTTTTCACCCGCAGGTGCGCTACGTGTGCGCTGCTGGGAAGGCTGTTTTTGGCAAGCGCGGTTTAGGAACTTGGCTGGCGTATAAAAGTTACGAGTTGACTGTGGGGAAGGGCGAAACTTGGGGAGATGGAATTACGCCGGTGGAAGCTGCTGTTTTGGACGGGGCCGAAAATCTGGTGTTGGAGGGAGTTTGGCATTCGCCTCGTTCTCCGGGGAAGTGGTACGGTTCGGCGGAGGTTTTGCCGGCTTGGATTGAATATTTGCGTTAGAAACGAACCGCTAAGACGCGAAGGAAGAAGCAGAAGGTTTAAGGGAAGGATTTAGTTATAATTTGATATTAGGAGCGAGTTTAGTGCGGCAAAACTCGCCCCCGCGATGCTATGTTTACTTGAATTTTTATGGCTAACTTAATAGATTGAAAAAATATTTTATGTGGCATCATCGGTAAGATTCAGAAGTCACGGCGAACAACACAATCAAATTAGAGGTTGGCTGGGGTGGAATTGGGCGACAATGCTACTGTGCGGGACGCAGATAACGAATTTCAGCCGGATGCTTTGTGGAGAATTGATGCGGGAGGTCGATCGCAAATTAGGGATGATGATTATGTGCGATCACTATCCGTGCAATCAGCGCACTTTGAAATCCTGCAAAGGGATAAAATTGTAACTGGAAAAAGAGGTAGGTGAACACAAGCTTCAACTCAACCTAAAAGAGCTGTGATCGCACTAAGTTATGCTGCGACTACTTCGACAGACCTGAACATTATATCCATTCAACCTTTGATGCCAAATCTCTCATAAAGCATCTCTCTTAACCTATTGCTACCGCGTTTCACGAAGTCATCTTCAGATTCCTGCTCCCAAGGTTCACCAATTTGATTGCTGAAGTCAGATAAAAAAGATTGATTCTGGATTAAGCTCGACACCTCTTCTGAGAATTTTTGCTTTTCATTATTTGAAAATGAGAAGGGCGTCAACATAAGGAAAGTTCCTGCTGTTAAAGCCATTTGAAGGGATGGGAGAGTTAAATCAGATTCTGGCAGTGATTGAGTAGGTGATTGCTTAATCTCATCCATAAATTCCTTAAAATTACTCATCACTGATTGAGTAGGTGATTGCTCAATCTCATCCATAAGTTCCTTAAAATTACTCATCACTTATTCTCACTTGGTATGACGATTTTTCCCCGAACCATAAAAAGCACGAAGCAGCTTTTCAAATGACTTGACAACTTCCTCTATAATTTTACCTTTCGTTTTATCATCCAACCGATTCCATAGTCTGAAAAACCCATTAAATAGTTCAGATAGCCAACCAAACATCCGTATACTCCAAAGCTACGAAACAGAATCTATAACCCAACGCTGTAATATTTGCTGCATATAGATAGCCAAGCTTACCTTTTCAATCGCTGGCAGTTTTCTGATATTTGCTGCGAGGTGCGAGGAAATACTAAAGCCAGACTAAACGCTGATGAAGGTTGGGTTGCAACAGGAAACCCAACCTACCAATTCAAACTGAACTAACTATCTTTACCCTTTACCTCCAAACAGTTTATATATTCCGTATCCAACAGCAGCAGCCGCAGCAACAGGTGCAGCAGCAACTATGGCAGTACCAGCAATTGCGCCTCCCCCGACAACGCCACCGATACCAGCAAGGGTACCCATAATTGCAGCACCAGAAGCACCGCCAGCTACCGTTACAGCACCAGCACCAACTAGACCAGCAGCAGCCCCAATGTTTGTAGCTGTTCTTGCCGCTGCCCGAGCATCATTCTCTTCCTCAGACAAGTTCGATTGCTCTTTGAACAAAGTTTCATTCATTATTTTTGCCCCAAGATAAGCTGGGCCTGCTGCTAATACCGCAGGAGCCGCCGCCATGCCACCACCAACCACACCACCTGCCGCAGCTAGACCAGAAGTAATTCCAGCTCCTGAAGTTGCTGCAACAGTCAACCCTGTAGCAGCACTGGCAGCCGCACCTACCGCAGCACCAGTTTCTGCAACCGCTTTGACTGTTTTGACTGTATTTCCATTAATTCCCATAGTTTTTTCTACAACATTTTCTACAACTTCTTCACCTGCTTTACTGGCAAAATCTTCCCAATTCATAAATCAATTTATCCTTTTAATACTTGTTCCATTATCCTTAATAAATTCAAGGTTTGTCTAGCCCAAAAAAGTTCTATTTTGCCGCCAAGTCTCCCCCGCTTTTACTTTAACTTTAATCTAAGTTTGTACAACAATGTACGAAAATGTACGAAAATGTTGGCAGTTGTGAGCTACAATACACAAAACTCTCGCATCTCCCTGCCAGATGAATCTTAAAGAAATGTTAAATGTCGCCGATCGCATAGTTTTCGAGAAAACAGGTCAGCACCTTGACGATTTACAGGAAGCGGTACTGCGGGGAACTCTACAACGCGAGACATACAAAGAAATAGCTAAAGATTTTAACTGTTCTGAAAGTCGCATCAGGGAAATCGGATCGGAATTATGGCAATTACTTTCAGAGGAGTTTGGGGAAAAAGTCAGTAAATCGAATTTTCGCTCAACAATGGAGAGGTTGCAAAACTCTAATATTTTAAACTTTGCACAAGACATTGTAGTGAAAGGTAGTTTTAACACCTGTGGAGAAGGTAGACACCCGCCAAATATACCAAACTCACACCCACCAAATGAGGAAACATCTAACTCAAAACAAACTAAAACTTCGCATCAAGATTTAAGCGAAATGCCGGAGTTGGGCGATTTCTTCGATCGCCCCCTCGAACTCCACACCCTGACCACATGGATTCTACAACAACGCTGTCGCCTCATCACCCTCACTGGCATCAGCGGTATCGGCAAAACCACCTTAGCAGTCCAACTCGTACAACAAATCAAAGACGAGTTTGAGTACGCAGTTTGGTACACACTAGACGAATTCCCCACCATAGAAAAATTTCAATCTAACCTAATACAGCTTTTTTCAAATTCAGAAAAACAAGATTCATCCCCAACCAACCAGAAACGCTTACCGCTGATTAAGTATTTACAAAACCATCGCTGTTTAATACTCTTAGATGACGTTCACAACCTTTTCTGTAGCGGGGAATTTGCAGGAAAATACAAACCTGAATGCGAAGAATATCGCTCTTTATTCAAACAAATAGAAAAATTATCCCATCAAAGCTGCTTTCTCTTAATCGGTTGGGAACAACCGAGAGAAGTGACTCAAGTTAAAAACCAAAATACTTCCATTCGTACCTTACAACTCAAAGGTTTAGACATCGCCGCCGGACAGGAAATACTCAGAGATTATGGGTTAGAAGAAAGCGACAACACTGAAGCACTCATTCATCGCTACCAAGGCAACCCCCTATGGTTAAAAAGCGTGGCGAATCTGATTCAAGACTTGGGAGGAGGCGTGACAGAGTTATTACCAAATGATACCATATTGTTGCCGGAAGATTTGAAAGATGTTTTACAGCAGCAGTTCGATCGCCTATCCGAACTAGAAAAACAAGTAATCTCCTTGTTGGCGAAAGAAAGCCAGCCAATCAACCGGGCCAAATTGCTAGAAAATGACATAATTCCGGCTTCAGATTTGCTAAATGCCCTGCAATCTCTATCGCGGCGCTGCTTGATTGAACAACAAGCAAATTTTTACACGATTTCACCTGTACTGAGGCAATATGCGATCGCCTCTGCGGTGTAATTGATATCTCTAAGTCTGCCGAGGCAGACTTAGTTTGTATACTAGCGATTTCAATCGCCGAGTGACTAAATACATAAAATGGCACAAACAAAAACCGGGCAACTTCAAAGCTACCCGGCAATCCTAACTTTAGACCTCAGACAAATCTAAAATCTAAAACCTAAAATTCTTAAACAGCCACAGTCTTCTTAGCAGAAGAGCTCAATTCGCCCTTAGCATACTTAGCTGCAAAATCGTCCAAAGATACTTGCTTAATCTTTGTACCGTGACCAGCGCAACCGAAAGAGTTATAACGATCGCTACAAACCTTCTGCATATACTTGATCGACGGCTTCAAGAAGTGACGGGGGTCAAACTCATCGGGCTTGGCAAACAAAGCTTCGCGCACTGCAGCAGTAATCGCCAAACGGTTGTCAGTATCGATATTGATCTTGCGAACGCCGCACTTGATGCCTTTTTGGATTTCTTCCACAGGTACGCCGTAGGTTTCGCGGATTTTGCCGCCGTTGCTGTTGATAATTTCCAGCAATTCTTGGGGCACAGAAGAAGAACCGTGCATTACCAAGTGAGTATTCGGCAAGCGGCGGTGAATTTCTTCAATGCGGCTGATTGCCAAAATTTCGCCAGTCGGCTTGCGAGTGAACTTGTAAGCGCCGTGAGAAGTGCCGATCGCGACTGCTAGAGCATCAACGCCGGTTTGCTCGACGAAATCAACAGCTTGTTCAGGATCTGTCAGCAACTGATCGTGAGAAAGCGCACCTTCAAAGCCGTGGCCGTCTTCTGCTTCGCCCATTCCTGTTTCCAGAGAACCCAAGCAACCGAGTTCGCCTTCAACGCTAACGCCGATCGAATGAGCAACATTCACCACATCGCGAGTAACTTGAACGTTGTACTCGTAGCTGGCGGGAGTCTTAGCATCCGCTTCCAGAGAACCGTCCATCATCACGCTGGTGAAACCTTGGCGCATGGCAGAATAGCAAGTGCCGGGGGCATTGCCGTGGTCTTGGTGCATGGAAATGGGAATGTGAGGATAGGTTTCAACTGCTGCCAAAATCAAGTGGCGCAGGAAATTTTCGCCAGCGTAGGAGCGAGCGCCGCGAGAAGCTTGCAGAATCACGGGGCTGTTGGTTTCGTCAGCAGCGCGCATGATCGCTTGGATTTGCTCCATGTTGTTGACGTTGTAAGCCGGTAGGCCGTAACCGTTTTCAGCCGCGTGGTCGAGCAGCAGTCGCATAGGTACAAGCGCCATAGATATTCCTCCTAGTTATTTGTGGTTTCTAAACAGTGGATTTTGGACAAGTTCAATTCTTACGACAATCTTAAGACAATTTGTAGCCGATCGCGCATTATGTTTCCAGATTTCAATTTAGCCTCAAAAAATCCACATTGCCCAACAAAAAAACTCAGGTCAATCCCTAGGGGTTGTCCTGAATTTTTTTGAAAGCTAGAATTAATTCTGCCTTCTACTTTTTAGCTTCTGCCTTGAAAAATGGGTCGCCCGGGATTTGAACCCGAGACCAATCGGTTAAAAGCCGAATGCTCTACCGCTGAGCTAGCGACCCGCGAAAACATTGTTACCGCACACAATTTCTAATAGTAGCACCCCTCATTTGAAATAGCAAGTCTTTTTTAAATAAAATTTGCAGTCATGCGAACCAGCATCTGGCAAGTCGCTCCCGGCTGCAAATAAATCAAGTGTTCGCCAGTGTTGAGGGCATTTCGAGGAGCCGTCCAAGGTTCCAAACAGTAAAAATCCTTGCCCTTCACCATCCAGAAAACCAACTTCCCGTAGCTGGAGTTGTAACTGAGGGTGAGTCGCAAGCCCCGCGCCGCGTCAGTGACAGTAGCCGCCAGACCAGTGAGCTCATCAAAGGAAATATCAATTTCATCCAGCGTGTGGTCAAAAACCCCGGTGAAATAACCCTTCGAGTGGGTGTTCTGATCTCTGTACTGCATCCCGGGAATCTCAAAGCGGAGCTGAGATTTGTCCGTCGCCAAAAAGTAGGGGTGCAAACCGCTAGAAAACGGCATGGGTTCGGCAGACCGATTTGTGTATTGCTGAAAAATTTCCAAAGAATTGCCTTTAATCTGATAAGTGAAGGCTAGTTGGAAATCAAATGGATAAACAGCCAGCGTTTTGTCGCTGCTGTCGAGAATCAGGGTAAGAGCCGCACCACCCTCGGTAACTTGTTCGCCTATCGTCCAAGGCAAGTCGCGAGCAAAGCCGTGCTGTTTGAGCTTTAGCTGCACTCCCTTGTGGGTGTAAGTATTGTCGGGGAGATTGCTGCAGATGGGAAACAGGATGGGAATCCCGCCACGTACAGTTAGATCGGGATTGGCGAACCGTTCCGCGTCCAAGTAGAAGATTTCTTTGCCTTCAACCAACCAGCTAGTGGCAATACCGCCCCGTTCAGGCACAACTTCTAGACAGGAGTTAGCGGTTTCGTCGGAGAGGATATAGGTTTTGTACTGCTTTTGCTTGAGCGCGATCGCAAACACATTTGTCATCGGTAGTAGGTCATCGATCATTGGTTGTCAGTAAATCGGTCGTTAATAATTGGTCGCTGGTATGTTGCTGTTCACCCATTACCGACCCTTTCCTCCCCCTGCCTCCTTGGTTCGACCCCACCGGCTAACCAATGCTCGCAGCTATAGGAGGCAGGGCGATCCGCAGCTTGGAGCGATCGCTGGTTGTGCCTGGAACCCTCTTCGAGGTCGGCTGCTCTTTGACAGCGACTTTGAAAGATAGATGCCGAGTTGGGGGAACATAGCTTTGGGGACCAGGCACCACTCCTTGACTGGGAGATGGGGGCGAAATAAACGGTTCTTTGATGAATGGCTCTTTGGTAAACGGCTCTGCTTCCCGGCTGGGATTTTGAGGTGGAGTGCGGTAGATGCGGGGCGGCAAATCTTGACTCGGAGGCGGGCTTGACTCAATTGCAGGCCCCGCCCCGTTCTGGAATAATGAGGAGTTGTCCGGCTGTTTGGGGGCAGCAGGCAAAGCCGGCAAAATCGGAGTTGGTTTGGGTTGTCCGGTGCCTGGTATATTGCTTTCACCGGCAGGGACTGGGGAACCGGGCCCGGGCCCGTAGGTACCGCTCTTTGCTGCTCCTGGCAATGGAGAATTTGGAGTCTTTGGTGTTGTTCCTGGGTTGATTTGGGCATCGAGAACTACAGAAGATCGCATCGGCCGATCGAAAATACTAGAAATTTGCTCGACGTGTTTGAGGATGCGATCGGCCGCTGCTCCCTTCACCACCTGCGGCTGAAACTTTGTCACCTCCACGGGCAAAAATTCTACCTTCATATTCCTGTCTTTGAGCGATACTTTCAGGACTGCGGTATCGTAATCGCTGCGAGCATTCCCGCCGAATATAAAATTACCCAGGGAGTAAACAATCGGGCGGCCCTTGTAAATTTCTGCACCTTGCAGGACGTGGGGGTGGTGTCCCACTACCAAATCTGCTCCTTGGTCGATCGTGAACCGAGCCAAATCTATCTGCCAGTCCCCCGGATAATCTGCCAATTCGACTCCCCAGTGGTAATTAACAATAATCCAGTCTACCTGACCCCTGAGAGCTCGAATATCCTCTGCCACGCGATTGTTGCGGCGGGGGTTAGTGCCAGCTTTTCCTTGGTCGGCGGCGTGAAGGTCGGTATCGTAATAACCGAGGTACGCAATCCGGTGACCCTTAACCTCAATAATATCTGGACGCCTCGCTTCTTTAATATTTCTGCCGGCTCCCAGATGCTGAATCCCAGCATTATTTAAAGTATTTATAGTCTCCACCAGCCCCGGTTCCTCGTAATCCATAGCGTGGTTATTTGCCAGATTGACAATATCCACTCCTCCTGCTGTTAATACTTTCACCGATTCTGGATCGGCTTTAAAATTTAATTGTTTTTTGCCAGAGCCCAAGGTGGAGCGAGTCAGGGGGTTTTCTAGGTTAACCATCGCCACATCTGCTTGCCGATACTCGTCCATATTGGCGAAAGCCCAATGGTAATCGTTGCCTGCAGATGCTCCGATCGCATCCAATAGATTCACATTTCCTCCGAACATCAGCGTTACGGTTGGGTCGTAGGGATTGGCAACCTGCTTTTGTTGCATTACAGGTACTAATTCTAAGGCCGCTTGCACCGCATCCGGACGTTTTGGGGGCGGCCCCGACATTACTGCTGCTTGCTGGTACGGGGATACTGGGGATACTAACCGCATGGCCAGAGCCTCGTGGTAGCTGACCCAACACCCTAAAACAAATGATGCAAGTGCCGAGCCTACTAGCAGCAGAGAACGATACGTTTTAAATTTAACCCAATCGACGACCAGTAGGGAACGGTAACGCCGCTGCCGGCGGTTTGCGGGAGTGACAATTCGCACTGACTGTTTCCAGAGAATTTCTGGTTCCCCAGCCAAGCGCGCGTGAATTCGCACCCCTTCTACTGCTGGCGAGTTGAGTCTCCAAATTTGGTGGCAAATAAATTTGACTAAGCCTTCTCGGAGAGTGCTCCCCAGTAATGTAGTATCTGGCGCAAATTCGCGCTGGAATTCTACTAGAATTTGGACGCAGCCGGCTTGAGCCTGTTCGACGCGGGCATAAATCCCTTCGGGTCGGAGCAAGCTGTCAATCCAGTAATTCAGGGCTTGAAAGTTGCCCGATCGCGCTAGCTCCAAGATAGACGGCTGCGACCAATTTTCTGCGTACACCATCAATTAGCCTCCTTAACACGCTCGAGCGCTGACTCCAATTTGTTTTGAACGGAACCGCAATTCTTTTAGCTTAACCGCCACAGGTTCCGCTGCCCGTTTTGAAGCTAGTTGTTGGTCGCCACCATTTTCTACATTTAGGGGCTGTCTGCTGTCAGTGATTTTTATCACACTTGGGCCTGTCGATTTGAGATTTGAGATTTGAGATGGGAGATTGAGTCCAGAGGCTTTACTGGGGGCTAAAACTAACGTCCAAACTTGAGATTTCTGGGCGACTTGAGTTTTCAAGCTCTGTATCCATCTTTGGGTAAGGTCAAGTTTATGATTGCAGTTGGGTTGGAGTCAAATCATTTGGCAAAAAAATTAACGTTGGGCGAGTTGAATGGCTCGATTTGAGATTTAATATTGAGTCAGTAGGGTGTACTGGGCGATCGAAACTAACGTCGAACCTGGTTTCTGGGCGACTTGAGGCAGAAGAGAGCGAGCTTTCTGAGGCAGAGTCTGTTTTTATTATCGCTGTTTGAGCGATCGCTCCGTCAAGTCCTGATTATTCGATCGATAGTGGCAAATGCCTCCCGCGAGGGATGCCAATGGCTGCACAACCTGTAATTGGATAAATGGCGTACTAGATAGATTTGGTGGTAAAATCAAATTTGGTAACTCCCATCGTTACCAAATTTGCGGAAAACGTGAAACTGGTCAGCCGATCGGACTGTGCCTTCCGATATAAAACCCAAAGTACGTTACTGTACTGTAAACAGGCAATCTTTTTGAGCCAATACACTGCGCAGGAGAACTGACAAATGCTACAGCGCAAAATCTATCAACTCTGTTGTGATGGTCGTGAGGTTTCTATTTTTCTTCGAGATCAGCAACGTTGGATAGAGCGCGCTCGTATCCTAGATATTGAAGGGGATCTAGTCACGCTGCGCTACGAAACCGACGAAGAAGACGAAATCAGCTCTTGGGAAGAAATGGTGCGTCTCGAAAGTATTGGAGCTGTGTCCCAGAAGTTGGCTTCGGTGTCGAGAACTAACTGCGAACCCCTAGTTTCTGACGATTGTCCCGAAGCCGAACAAATTCGCAATCACTACCCGGACTCGAATTTGGAATAGTTTTAATCTCGCGCTGGAGGGACAAGGAAAACTTGGGGGAAAAGAAAACGACTTTTCTCCCTTTTTTTTGGAGGAATTATCCAAAAAACCCGGTTTAGCCCAAAAATATTCTGGTTGTCACTAAATCAGCTATTTTGCATTTATAGCAGAAGGAAGAAGGAAGAAGCTCCTTCAGGGGAAACTAAGCGGGTAAAAAGAACGAAGAAGGAAGAAGCAGCACTAGCAGCAATGGTTTCAGCGATTAAGAATGTCCTAAAAGTCGGGCGCGGTTGCTATAAATTTAAGCTTGACGGCGGGCTTTTCTACCCACCCCACAAAAGCTGAAGTACACAGTAACAGTAGTTGACAAATTCAACGCGCGACAGCTTACCACTGCTTAAACCGGGTTTTTTGCCTGGGTGCGTCGAGGACTGTTCTTTTGTTTTCTTTGCCTGCTAGCTGGTTTCGAGGTGTCCGACAGGTTATTAGCCGTCTGTTTCCCCATCTAGGAAAAGTTCTGACTCCGGTATCGCTTCAAACACCGGACAGAAACCGTCGGGGGTAACTTTAAAGCCAAACAAAGCACTGGACTGGTTCCAACAGCGCTGGCCGCGGTAGTGCTGGCAATTGCCACAGCATTCGAGGTTTGCCTGAACGGCGCTGCCTTGAAAAAGCAGTTCCCGCTGGGAGATGCCGCGCAGTACCAGTTCTTCACCTTGCCAGCGCGCTTCTACCAAACCGGTATCGGCAAAATTGGCCCACCGAGGATCGGCTGTAATCGGACTCGGCAAGCTAATGGCTACCTCTGTCCCCAATTCGCTGAGTTCTCCCTCATAGTTAGTTTCCGGGATAGCGGGCTGCAAAAACATTTCCCCGATCGGCAGTTCGACCAGTGTTCCGGCAGCCGGAGTATGCAACTGGTAGCGGTTTCGCAGCTCGTCCAAGTTAGCCAAGTCAGCCAAATACGCAGGGGAACCGTGGATCAAAATTACGTGCTGGGGACGCAAATTGTGGATGAGCTGGGTAGTCCCCGGGCCGTCGCAGTGTTCGGCTAGCAGATAAGTTTCGACGCTTCTGACTCCTGATTGGGACCAGTTGCCCAGCCAGTCCCTGACGGGATATCCTGGTTTTTGAGGTGCCAGCAAAATCCAAGGATTTGTGCGATCGGCAACGTACAAAGCCAAATCAGCAATTCGATCCGTAATCACAATACACGGCGTGGATCCCAATCCAGGGCGCTGTTCGGCAGACAGCCGTCGGACGCGGGGTTTCACCCTTTCGTCCCAAAACAAAGGTTGGTGCAGAGCAAAATTTTGGACGGCGGTGGGAAATTGGGGCAGCAGTTCCAGATAAGCGTCGCACCCGTCGGCGACAGTGCCGTCCACCCAAATATCCAAGTCGCGGCCGGTGAAGTAGTGGTGACTGCGGAGCAGCATCAGCAGTTCTTGACCCAAACCGATCGCCGGCGAGGGCAGCAGTACCGAGTACCCGTCGGCGATGGCGCGGTGGATGCGATCGGCTAACTGATTTTCCAGTTGTCGGCGGTGAGGGTGGCGCGCCGTGCCGTAACTGCCTTCGACAATTAGCACGTCCGGCTTCATGCCCCTGAGTTCTCCCAGGGGCAAACCTTCCACCAAACGAGAATTGGACAGAAAAAAGTCCCCGGTGTAAACCAGGGTGTAGGTGCGGTGGGAGGCCGCATAAGTCAGAAGCACGGCCGCCCCTCCGGGCAAATGGCCCGAGGGGAACAACTGCACGCTCAGTCCCCGGCGCAGTTCCACCGGCGACTGCCAGGGCAGTGCCTGACAGAAATGCGACTCCGGCTGCTGAGCCAGAGACGGCCAGTTGAGCGGTAGCAGTCGCGCTGTCACTTCGCTGGCGTAAATTGGCAAGTGGGGGAAAGATTGATGGAGTGCTAGCAAACCTCTGGCGTGGTCGGAGTGGGCGTGGCTGCACACCACGAAATCGGCTGGCAGCGATCGATTTAGTGTCGCTGACAGGGGTGAGACATCCTCTACACCGCAGTCGAGTAAAATGCGGTGCGGCCCCATTCGCACTAGCAGACAGACCCCTTCCTGTGCGTGGCCTGCGCCGTAAGGTAAACAATCGAGATCCATCACTGCGGTTAGCTCCCTCCTTTGCGCGAAACTTGCAGTATCGCCAGATTTAAACATCGATCGCGACTGCATTCTTTCGATCGAGTTCAGTTCCGGACGCAGAGACCGACTCTGATGGACGAAAAGGCTTGATTATCGCCCTCGCTCCCGGTAACAAAAACCCGGTTTATCTAATTTGTGTTGCCTCTGCCCGGGAGTTAAATTTTTGCTCGCAGGCTCCGGCTCCCGTGCAAGGAAAGTAATTGCACTTAAGATGTGATGCAGAGTCGGGAAAGCGATTTTCCCAAGGTATTAGCCCAAGGGCAAAAGGCTTTCGACAAAGTTAATGCTACTGGTTCTGGCATCAAAAGTTACATTTTATTGCACCTTGTAAGAGCAGCGAACTCGATCTCATATTCTGAGTTTTAAACCTTTTTTCACAATTTGCGCCTGCTAAAAGCTAGTCTTTTTTATGAGAAGATTTTAATTCAGCAGCCCAAAGATGTTGACAAAACTTTACAAATCTTCATCTCTCGGGTTTTGAGGGCGGTGTATAGTCCAATAATCAAAACTTGAAGAACCGGAATCGTGGAGGCTAGCTGCTGCTGTCAGGGCAGATAGCGACTTTATGAGTTCGATCGGTCTCTTTGTAAAAGTTTGATACATTATTCTCAGCAAACCTTGTGGCTATCCAGGAGAGAGTTTAAATGGCTTTTGGACCTGCATCTCAATTGGGCGTTGCCCTATTTGAAGACACAGACCCCGTTCAGTTGTGGCCCGGACGCTCGGATGAGGAAGCCGCAACCGTAATTCAAGCAGTGTACCGACAAGTTTTGGGCAATGCTTACGTGATGGAAAGCGAACGGCTTGCTGTTCCCGAATCGCAGCTAAAACGCGGCGAAATTAGCGTCCGCGAGTTCGTGCGCCAAGTGGCAAAATCGGAGCTTTACCGCTCTCGGTTTTTTGACACTTGCCCGCGCTACCGCTATACCGAGCTGACTTTCAAGCACCTGTTAGGCAGAGCCCCTGACGGCTACGACGAAACAAAGTATCACAGTGGCATCCTCGATACAAGCGGCTTCGAGGCTGATATCGATTCCTACATCGACAGCGACGAATACCAGAACGCTTACGGGGAAGACACAGTGCCGTATTACCGCGGTTACAAAACCCAAACAGGTAAGAACATGGTTGGGTTTACCTATATGTTCCAACTGCTGCGGGGTGCTTCCAGCAGCGACTTGAAAGGCAGTTTGGCCGGCAAGAGCCCCAAACTGTACAAGCACGTAATTCGCGAAACGCCCCTGGCCGTGATCGCTCCTTCGGGCGGCTCGGACGGCTGGTCGTTCCAAGACTCCCCCAGTGGCGCTCGGACTCGTCACGGAGCAGGTGCTGGCGAGGAAGGCAAGGTCTACCGGATCGAAGTTACGGCTTATCGATCGAATGTGGTCAACCGCGTCTCTAAATTCCGCCGCAGCAACCAAGTCTATCTGGTGCCTTTTGACAAATTGTCGCAAGAGTACCAGCGGATTCACCAAATGGGCGGCGTGATTGCTAGCATCACACCCGTGAGCTAGGTAACAGCAAAATGTCTGGGTAAGGTGCGCAATGCGCACCCTACAGGACTGGGTAAGGTGCGCGTTGCGCACCCTACATTACATTTATGGCGGATGAAATCTACTAGGGGAATTCAACTCAGTAGAAAAGCAGATTTTCAAAGGTTTTTTATCCACAGAAGAATAAGGATGGGGAGACAGTAAAAATGGTCAGTACAGCACCAGCAGTAAAATTCGGAATCGATGCTTTTTCGGGAGGGCCAGTTGAACTGTGGCCCACTAGCGGTTTGGAAGAGAGCCAAATCGTCATGCGGGCAGCCTACCGGCAGGTTTTGGGCAACGCTCACGTGATGGAGAGCGAGCGTTTGACGAGTGCAGAATCTCAGTTGTGCGATCGTAGCATTTCCGTGCGCGACTTCGTGCGGGCGATCGCCAAATCCGAGATGTACCGCGCCCGTTTTTTTGAAACAGCTTCTCCTTACCGATTTGTCGAACTCAATTTCAAACATTTGTTAGGTCGAGCGCCTCAAGATCAAGCGGAGATTTCCGAGCACGTTCGCCTCTACAACGAACACGGTTACGAAGCGGAAATAGACTCTTATCTTGACAGCAAAGAATATCAAGAGAACTTCGGCGAAAATACCGTACCTTTCTACCGCGCTGCTGTCAGCCAAGTCGGTCAAAAACAAGTCGGCTACAACCGGATGTTTGCTCTGTTCCGCGGCCCTGCGGAAACGGACAAAGATAAGGATTCTCAGCTAACTTATGCTGTGGCAACTAACAGCACCAGCAAGATTGTACCGCCGATGTCTGGAGGCCGTGCTGGTGGTTATGCCGACGCTACTGAAAAGATGTTCAAGATTGTGGTGCAAGGTGCGAAGTACAACGGGCCTCGCCGCCGCAGCACAGTTGAGTATATTGTTCCCGGAAACAGAATGACACCGCAAATTCAGCGGATTAATCGGACGAGCGGCAAAATCGTCAGCATCACCGAAATTGGCTAATCGATCCTGAGTAATTGGTAAGGGAAATGGGTAAAAAAAGAGGATGAAGAAGAATGAATTCTGAATTCTCAAATTCTAATGGCCAATTACCAATAACCCGTGACTCGTTACCAGTTACTAACTACAAAATTGATGGAAAACTAGGAGAAAATCAAATGTCTTTATGGGCTGTGGAATCGACACCAGTGGAAATGCGACCGCATGCTACCGAAGATGATTTGCAAACAGTGATTCGGGCTGTTTACAAACAAGTCTTGGGCAATGCACACTTGATGGAGTGCGATCGACTCACGAGCGCCGAATCGCTGTTGCGCAATGGCGATATCAGCGTTAAGGGTTTTGTAAATTTGGTAGCAAAATCGGAGCTGTATCGATCGCTCTTTTTTGAGTCGAGCTCTGCCTATCGGTTTATCGAACTCAATTCTAAGCATTTGTTGGGTCGCGCACCGGCGGATCAATCGGAGATTTCCCAACACGTTATCACTTATAACGAGCAAGGATACGACGCTGAAATAGACTCTTATCTCGATAGCAACGAGTACAATGCAAATTTTGGCGAGAATACTGTTCCCTATCCCCGCAGCACTCGCAGCCAAGTTGGTAGCAAAAATGTTGCTTTCAATCGGATGTTTGCTTTGTACCGCGGCGATGCTACTAGCGATGCGGGCACTCAGGCAAAATTGATTGCCGATGTAGGTGCTAATCTCGCCACTAAAATCAAAGCTCCTGCTAGCGGTTCCGGTGCTTACAGCAATACTGGCAAGCGTTTTCGGATCTCGGCTGTCAAAGGCACGGGTGCGCGGAGGAAGGTGAGCAATGTAACTTATGAAGTGGGTTACAGCCAGCTATCTCAGAACATTCAGTATATCAATAAAAGCGGGGGAAAAATCCTCAGCATTACTGAGGTTGCTTAGATTGGTGATCGATCGTCAGTTATTGGTAATTGGTCATTGACTAAGTACAAATAACAGTTGACAGTACGGCAAGAATATGCAATGATACGCGGATAAAAATACTGTTAAATCAGTATTGAATCCGTGTATCTGCGTTAAAGACTGCAACTGAAAAATGGCGTTTTTGATTGGTGGTGTTTAATTATTTGCCCCATTCCTTTCCCTCTTCCTTATTCCTTTTGCCTTCAATATAAAATGAACTTGAGTGAATTTATCGAGCGTTCAATTGGCAAATGGCGATCGCAACGAAGCGCTCACCATTTAGCATTCAGTCACTTTGAGGAAGTTCGTTCTAGAATTGAAATTGTAGCTCTGAATGCGGACGATCCAGAAGTAGTGGAGCTTTGTCAATCTTACAATATCGATCCGGCGACGGCGGCTCATCCTTTTCGGATGAGTTGGGAGGGGGAGTCGGATTGGGACGAGAAAGAAGTGCTGCAAGGAAGTTGCGTGCTCGTACCGGTGCCAAATGCGGAAAATCCGTCAGAGGGCAAATTGCTGCGCGATCGCGGGTATGCTGAGACAGTGCCTGCTGTTGGTCGCTACCAGTTGACAGAAGATGGAACTTTTATTTTAATCACAGAGTACGATCGCGCCGCTGCTGAAGAGCGAATTTGGTTCGGCACTCCCAATCTGCGCTTCCGCGTTTCGCTGATCAAAACAGGCGACGGTGCAGGTGTTACCACGGCTTCTTTTTCATCAGAAATCCGCTGTTTATCCTCTAATTAGTCATCAGTCATCAGTCATGGCTCATGGGTCATTACTTATTAGTCATCTGTCACGAATGCACGAATGTACGAATGACTGTTATTATCTTCACGCTTGACTTCTTCTGTTAACATCCATCCGTTAAATCTCGTACACTCCTTCGTTGGGGAACTTCCTGATTCCTTCAACTTCCCAATTATTAATTACCAATTACCCAATGACAAGTGAACTTATCACCCTAGCTAGCTGGATGGCCGGGCATTTTAGCAACCAAAAGCAGGCAAGTGCCAATCCGCAAAGTTACGCTCACATTCGGGTTTTGTTTCGGCCTTTACCCTTTGAGTTTTTTGGCGGAATCGGTTTTTATTCCGAACAGGTTTATGACTACGATTTGTGGAATCCTTACCGTCAAGGAATTCACCGACTCGTCGAACAAGAAGGTCAAATTTATATAGAGAATTACGGCCTAAAAGATGGTATGCTATATGCGGGTGCAGGGCGAGAATTAGATATTCTCAGGACTATTAAACCGGATTGCATTGAACGGCGCTATAACTGTTCGATGATATTTAAGAGAGATGGCGAAATGTTTCGAGGAAGTGTGGAGCCGGGAGACAAGTGTTTGATTAATCGCAAGGGATGCGAGACTTATTTAGTCAGTGATGTGGAATTAACAGAGCATACTTGGGCAAGTTTAGACCGAGGGATGGATGTTAATACTCGCGAACAGGTTTGGGGTTCGACTGAGGGGCCTTTGCTGTTTGAAAAAGTAGAAAGTTTTGCTAACGAATTGCCTGTGGTCACATCAGTCATATGAAAAAAACTGAATGGTTAATATATTATGTTGCCGCCATTAGCTAAAAAAAAAATGGAGTGCTGGATTCGGAGCCGGCATTTGATTTGTTCGGGAAACTTTTTGATATTTGAAACGTTAGAATATCCTACTATTGAAAGTTTTGGGGAGTGCATTGAGAGTTTAGGGGGGACTTTTATTTGCGTTCATCCGATTAATAAGGTTTGGATTGGCAATCACCGAAAAGTTATTTTGTATCAAGCTAAGGCTAGTTTGCACGCTCCTGAGTACGAGCTCAAACAATACTGGATTAAATACGGTAGTTTTTATACTAGGTTTGATGAACGCTGTTAGGGAAAAGAGTTACCCCCTTGAAGATTCGGAGCTTGAAATCGCTACTGCACAAGCTCTCGTCCGAGCAGAGGCGGACTAAGAAATACAGGGGGTATTTAAGGCTAAGGCGGATTTTTTATTCCTTCTTTCTAATGACTGATGACTTTTTGTTGTTGAATTATTTGCTGCAAAACTTCGGGGGCGACGCAGCGGCGTTCGGAACTGTAAGTCATTAAGTTTACTCCGTTCATCATCCGCACTGTGCTGACGCGCACGCGGAAATCGTCGGTGATAAACCAGCAGCGTTCCTGACCTTGATTCTTTTCATATTCAGTGTCGATTGTCAATACTCCATCGGCAGCAAAATTGTATCTGCCGATAACTGGTATTCCTTCTACATAGCCTTGGTTGCGGAGGAATTTTCCAGATTGCGGATTGTTTGGCTCGGGAATATCTACTAGAATTGCTGCGTAATTTGGGTTTGGTTCTTTGTCTTTGGCGTCGAGGGTTGTCTGCCACATGAATGTAGCTCCGCCGACGGCTAGTGCTGGATCAACTCCTTGTTTGTCGCACAGTTCTTGGATTTTGGGGTGGTCTTTTTCCATGACTTGAATGATGAGATTTGATTCTCCTGACTCGTCTGCGGCGGCATCGAAATGATGGACTGAACGCTGCGAAAACCAGGTTCCTTCACTTTTGCGAAAGAAGTCCATCATTGTCATTGGCGGTTTAATTTTCATAGCGTTTGTGACCTCTGCTGATTTTTTACCAATTAGGTTTTCTAGATTTTACTAAATTTTATAAATTTTGATTGTAAAGTTTAGTAAGGGATGCCCAGAGTAGTTCTGGTCAAGGTATGATAATTTGAATTGAGGTATTTTTTTTAAAGAAATGGTTAATTTAAAGATCGATCGCACAAATTCCGATTCAGAGTTTTTACGGGCTTTGAAGTCGGGGCAAAGTTTGGCAGGGGCTGAGTTCCCGGACGCTGATTTGAGCGGGGTTGAATTGTACGATGGCGATTTGAGCGGTGCAAACCTCAGCGGTGCAAACCTCAGCGGTGCTAGTTTAATTGGCGCTAACCTCAGCGGTGCTAATTTGAGCGGTGCTAATCTGGTTGAGGCTGATTTGCGGGGCGCTAATTTGCAAGGTGCGATTTTGAAGTCTGCTGCTTTGCAAAACAGTTGTTTGTGCAGGGCTGATTTGCGGAATGCTAATCTGAGCGAGGCTGATTTGAACGGATCGAAATTGCAAGTTGCTCTCTACGACTCGCTGACAGTTTGGCCGTCGGGTTTTAGATACAAAAGTTGCGGGGCTGTGGGGCCGGGAGCTCTGTTGAGCGGGGCTTTTTTGAATACGGCTAATTTGCGGTTTGTGGATTTGAGCGGTGCTAATTTGCTGGGCGCTTACTTGAGCGGGGCTGATTTGACTGGTGCTAATCTGCAAGGTGCGGGTTTGAGCGGTGCTAATTTGCGGATGGCTTTTCTGACAGGTGCTTGCTTGCGGGATGCGCGGTTAAATGGTGCGGAATTGCAGGGAGTTGATTTTCGAGCGGCTGATTTGACTGGTGCTAGTTTCGATCACGTTACTAGCATTGAAGGTGCGGATTTTACAGGGGTTCGGGGACTTGGCGAGGGGGCGAGGGCGATGCTTTCTCACCGGAGTTCGGAGGAGTTGGATAGTTGGAATTCTTATACTAAAACTACTACTCGCGAAAGTTTGAATTGCGAGAGTGTTTAATTGTTTGGTATGTTGCCCTTGAATAGTACCCGATCGCAATTAAAGCTGAAATGAGGAGCGATCGCAAAAACCCGGTTTTATCAAAAAATCGGGTTTTTAGATTTGGCATTAATGGCGAGACTTGGTAGCGCGCCGACAACCAATAACACCTGCAATTGACACCAGCCTCAACGAGCGATAGTTTTCGACGACAAATATTCTGTAGGAAAAAAACTTGACATCAGCGGGTCATAGAAAGTAAGAATAAATAACAGCCATAAAAAAAAGAGGTTTTATGTTTGATTCGCGATCGGCGATCGGCAAGTATGGCATTAATAAGTTGCTATCCCTAAAACAATTTCGGCTAAAATACATCCGGTAAAATACGGAGAATATATGAGTTTTTTGCAATCTAAAATCTAAAATCTAAAATCTAAAATCTAAAATGGCATAACTCATGGCAACAGCTATTCTCGACCTGGAAATCTCGAAACTCCCGCCAGAAATTACGGTTGAGGAGCGTTACAGCAAAGCCTTAGTTTTAATTCGACTGCACGGAAAACCGATCGGCCAAGCTCTCTTATCCCTAGTCGGAGGTCGCATAGACGGTTCCCAATTGCGGGAAACACTGATAAATGCAGCGGGCGAGAACCTTTGGAAAAATTTGCTCTACGATGCCCTCGCATGGGACGAACGCGGGCCCGTGCAGCCAATGCCGATCGCCACAGTTGCGGTTTGCACGCGCGATCGCCCGGAAGATTTGCGGCGCTGTCTGGACGCCTTGATGCAGATGCCAGACGACGGTCAGGAATACTTGGTAATTGACAACTGTCCCGCCACGGACGCTACCAGGGAACTAATCAAAAATTACCCAAAAGTGCGCTATGTGCGCGAAGACCTACCGGGCTCCAGCGCTGCCCGCAACCGAGCTTTACGCGAAGCTAAACACGAATTCGTAGCGTTTACAGATGACGATGCCGCCCCCGATCCGAACTGGCTGCGATCGCTCTTGCGAAATTTCAGCGATCCCCGAGTTATGTGCGTCACGGGGCTGGTGATGCCCTTGGAACTGGAAACTGAAGCGCAAGAATGGTTCGAGCGCTACAGCCCCCACGGGCGGGGCTTCGAGCGCCGTTTTTTTGACGGGGCGCACTGCAACCCTCTGGTTGTCTATCTTGTGGGGGTTTCGGCGAGCATGGCTTTGCGCAAAAGTTCGATCGACTTTATTGGATTGTTTGACGAAGCTTTGGGCGTGGGGACGCCGGCTAAATGCGGGGAAGATCACGAACTGTATGCTCGGATTCTCACCGCTGGCTACCGCATTGTGTACGAACCCAGAGCCCTGAGTTGGCACCGCCACCGACGCGATTGGGAAGACTTGCGCAAAACTATGTACTGCTACGGAGTTGGAGTCTACGCTTTCTGGACGCGGACTTTGGTGAAAAATCGCGAATTAGGGGTGGTGCGATTAGCTTTGGGATGGCTGTATTCCAAGCAAATTCCTGAATTATTTGCTTCTTTGCGGAAGCAGCCGGATGCGATTCCGAGCGATTTGCTGTTGGCTCAACTGCGAGGCTGTGTGAGTGGGCCGATGGCTTATTTTGCTTCTCGGAAGTGGTTGCAGGAAGTTAAAGGAAAGAAGTCAATAGTCAGTAGTCCGAGGGAAGAAGTCCGAGGGAAAAAGTCCGAGGGAAGAGTGTTTTAAATTACCAATTACCAATTACCAATTACCAATTACCAATTATCACTTACCAATTATGTTTATTCACGACACGCAAGTCACGGATACACTGATAGCTGTTTTTTTCCTCTTTCTTCTTCCTTATTCCTTCTGACTATGAACTACTGACTAATGACTTCAACGTTCCAATTATCAATTACCAATTCAATATGAATAGAGAAAATCCTACAGTTAGCGTAATTATTCCCAGTCACAATCGATGTTCTTCGCTGCGGCGAGCTCTTGATGCTTTGCACTCGCAGACTTATCCGATCGACCTAATGGAAATTATTGTAGTCGCAGATAGCTGCATTGACGATACTTTGGCAATGCTGCAAGACTACAAAGCTCCGTTTAAAGTGCAGGCGATCGAGGTAAATTGCCGGAGCGCTTCAATAACCCGCAATACCGGAGCTGCTTCGGCTACCGGGCAATTGCTGCTGTTTCTCGATGACGATATCGAAGCAATGCCGCCTTTGGTGGAAAGCCACGTTCGCACTCACCGAGAGCGTCCGGGCTGTGCTGTCATCGGCCCCTATCCGCCTAAGTTGCAGGGAGAAACTAGATTTTTTGGGGTAGAAGTGCGGGCTTGGTGGGAAGACAAGTTCGATCGGATGAGTCAGCCCGGTCACCGATTTACTTATCAAGATTTGCTCAGCGGCAACCTTTCTTTGGATACAGAAATGTTTGCTCGTCTCGATGGCTTCGATTCGGCTTTCGGGAACTGCGGCGGGGAAGATTACGAGTTTGGGGTGCGTTTGCTGAAAGCTGATGTACCTTTTGCTGTAGCGGGGGATGCTGTTGGTTATCATTACGAACATGAAACGAATAATCTCGATCGCTCTTTTGCCCGAGCTCGTCAGGAAGGGCGATCGGATGTTTTGATCGGCCGCCGACACCCGGAACTTAGACCGATACTGCCGGTAGCACTCTACGAAACTGCTGACTCGTTGGTAGATAAAATTGTGGTGGCGGTCACGTTTTTCTGGCCTGCTGCTGTGGATTGGCTGGCCCTGGGACTGAGGAAATCTCTTGATTTACTCGAAAGCTTGCGGATGCGGGGAACTTGGCGGTGGTTGCGGCCAAAATTGCGCGGTTATTGGTATTTGCGGGGTGTCATCGATGAGTTGAAAACCCGATCGGCCCTTTCTAGTTTTATGCAAGAAGGAACGGCTAGCGGCGATTTGGACAGACATGAAATTGAAATCGATTTGCAGGAAGGTTGGGAAGCAGCAGAACGAATTATTGACGAGCAAAAACCCGATGGCATTTACCTGCGTTACGGTGAACTGTCAGTCGGTCACGTCACTCCCAAATTCGGTGTAGAGCCACTGCGGGGCGCTCACTTGCGATCGATTCTGGCGCTTGACTTTGCCGAACCCCTGGCTCGGGCGATCGCGGTTAAAGGTATGCCCAAAAGTGCTGCTCATTCTGAACCTAGCTTAGTTGACAACACCCTACTTCAACATCTACTGTTATTTACAGTATTGGACAAAAAACAACTGAAAAATTCTTCCTATAACTGACATAATTAGATTAGAGAAAAAACCGAATATAGAGGTGTAATTAAGTAAGCGTTTAATTGATCGTAAATAAAGAGTGAGTGAGAGTTAAAAGAAAGAGAAATTAAAAATGGTAATTATGGCAATAAAATTGATTGAAGCTAATTTTTTAGAACCAATTGCTGACAAGCTGACCCTGGTGCAGACCCAGAACTTGGTTAAGATTCAGCCCTGGGAGGCATCCGGGCCAGAACCTCAGATAGTTGCCGGAGGTGTGCGGTGAGAAATGCGGGAACGCTGCTTTATCGGCGCAAAATGGCTCATTGGTTCGATTTGCTGCGGGTGTTGGTCGATCGCGATATGAAATTACTTTACAAGCGATCGACCTTGGGGATTGCTTGGACTTTAATCAGTCCGCTGTTACAGTTGGCTGTATTTTCCTTTTTGTTTCGCTCTGTCGTACCGCTGAATATTCCCAAATTTTCTTCCTTTGCTTTCAGCGGTTTGTTAATCTGGAGTTGGTCTCAAACGGCATTATTTAAATCAACGGGATTAATTACCACTAATAAGGCACTAATCAGGCAGCCAAATTTCCCCACGGCAATTTTGCCGGTAGTCACGACGATGACTGGCCTAATTCACTTTGTGTTAGCTTTGCCGGTGTTAATTATCTTTCTGGCAATAGATGGCGTCCATCTCAATTCAGTGCTACTTTTGTTGCCGCTGCTGATGATTATTCAGTTTTTGTTGACAGTTAGTTTTGCTTATCCCCTTGCCGCTTTGAATGTCACTTTTCGCGACACTCAGCACACTTTGGGAGTAGTTTTGCAGATGCTATTTTACCTAACTCCGATTTTCTACGACATCAACAGCGTCCCGGAAAAATTTAAGATTTTCTATTACTTAAATCCCATGGTGTCGCTGATTGAAGCTTACCGCGCCATACTTCTCAAAGGTATGCAGCCGGATTGGCCGGCTTTGTTAATTTTGAGCTTGGCTGTGGCGGCTATTTTGCCCATCGGACTGGGAATTTTTAGACGGCAAAGCGATCACTTTGTGGAGGAATTGTAAATGCGTGAAGCAATTATTGTCAAGGGTTTGGGTAAGCGTTTTAACCGCTACTCTACCGCAAGACCTTATACGATTATGGAAGCCGCTTTGTCCGGTTGGTGGAAGCTGAAGCCGGAGGCGAGTTTTTGGGCGCTGCGGAATATAAATTTTACTGTTTCTCCTGGGGAAATGCTGGGAATTCTTGGCAAGAATGGCGCGGGAAAATCAACGCTGCTGCAACTTGTCGGCGGGATCGGTCACGCTGAGGAAGGAACTATTAAAGTTAACGGCAGAATTGGCGGTTTGTTAGATTTGGGTGCGGGTTTTCACACGGATCTAACCGGTAGAGAAAACGTGTTTGTGGGTGCAGTGGTGGCCGGTTTGACTCGCCGGGAAGTGGCGCGCAGGTTTGACGATATTGTGGAATTTGCAGAGTTAAAACAGTTTATTGACAGCCCGATGCGGACTTACAGTACGGGGATGAAAATGCGGCTGGCTTTTTCGGTGGCGGTGCATACAGATCCCGAAGTGCTGTTAGTTGATGAACATTTGTCGGTTGGTGATGTGGCTTTTCAAACTAAATGTTTGAACAAGATAACTGAGTTTAAGAATCAAGGATGTGCGATTGTTTTGATTTCTCACACTGCGTCGCAAATTCAGAAAATGTGCGATCGGGCTTTGTGGCTGAAATCAGGTGAAATCGTGGCTTATGGGGAACCGGAAGTGGTAGTCGGTCAGTATTTGTCAGAAATGCGATCGTCCACAGAAAATCGCAGTACCCTGCGTGCTGCGGAAGCTACAAGTAGCCAGTCACCACTGCTAGGTAATCAGAATCGGTTCGGTTCTTTGGAAGTAGAAATTACAGATGTCAAAGTGTTTCCGCATTCGGAAATAGATAGCGGTGATGCTATTAGCATTGAAATTAATTATTCGGTGTCCCAGGACATTTCGGCTGCTATTTTTGCCGTGACAATCAGCAGGGATGACGGTCAAAGTTGTTTTGAGACTAATACTAATCAAATGGGCAGACTGCTGCCGCTGGTGAAAGGGAAAGGGAAAATCCGGCTGCAAATAGACAGGCTGGATTTAGGAAACGGACAGTATTACGTGAATGCTGGGGTTTACGAGGAAACTTTGGCTTACGCCTACGATTATCATTGGCAGGTTTATCCGCTGTACGTGCGATCGACTGTAAACCAAAAAACGATTCTTTGTCCGCCGTACCGCTGGGAATTTGAGGGCAAAATGCCGCTTCTGGATTTAGCCGAACCACCCGCTGCAACTTACGATTTGGATAAGAATCATCCCGGCTACGCCAAGATTTTGACTCAGTTGGAAAACAAGCAAAAACCTGACTTTTTAATGATTGGTTCTCAAAACTGCGGCACGGAATCTCTATACAGCCATCTTGAAAGTCACTTGCAAATTATCAAAGAAGGTTCCCGGGATATTCACTTTTTTGATTTGAATTTTGAGCGCGGTATTGATTGGTATAACAAACAGTTGACTCGCAGTGTAACTGGTGAAAAGGTGTTGCTGTGGGAGATGACTCCTTACTATATTTATCATCCTTTGGTGGCGGAGCGAGTTTACAAGTGTTTCCCCGATGTTAAGCTGATTGTGATGCTGCGAAACCCGGTAAAACGAGCGTGGATGCACTATCATTTAGAAGTGGCGAATGGCTGTGAAAAGTTGGATTTTGAAAAGGCGATCGCTTCTGAATCTGATAGACTCAAAGGTGAGATAGAAAAAATCAAAGCAGATGAAGGTTATTACAGTTTTAATCACCAGCATTATTCCTATTTGGCGCGGGGAATTTATGTAGAACAAATCAAAAATTGGCTCGACTATTTTCCGAGAGAACAGTTGCTAATTCTCAAAAGCGAAGATTTTTACGCACGTACAGGCCAAATCTTTTCGGAAGTGTTAAATTTTTTGGATATTAGTGCGAGTGCAAGTAAAGAATATGAAATTAATCATGTCGATGAATACACCAAAATGCCACCGGAAATCGAACAAGAATTGACCAATTATTTCAAACCTTACAATCAGGAACTTTCTGATTTGTTGAAAGAAAACTTTAATTGGAGTTAGGAAAAAAACTTTTTGCCCGTATAGGAACAAAAAAGAGACAGATTTATCAATGATTTCTAATCTAATAAATAATACATGAATCATAGCTGTTTCTTCTCTTCATCTGTGCACTTAGCGCTCTCTGCTTTTACTCAAAAACAATCTAATTCACAAACCATTTATCAGTTATAAAAATGAAACGGATATTTTTAGTAGGATCTCCGAGAAGTGGCACAACCATGCTTCAAAGTTTATTGGCTGCTCATCCTGAAGTTATTTCTTTTCCTGAATCTAAGTTTTTTCACTATTTACTGTACAAGAAGTTTGCGGGAAAGTTGCCAGGTAGGCTGGAAGCTTTTTTTAAGGATGAGATTCATCGTCCTGAACTTTTGCAAGGTTTTGATGATAGTCAAAATGTAGGAAATAAAGTTAGTTGGTTTGTCGGAGTTTTGGATGGTTTGGCGGCGGAACAAAACAAAAGCATTTGGTTGGAAAAAACGCCGGAACACATATATTTTATTGATGACATAGAGCGATTTTTACCGGATGCGAAATTCATACATATTTTGCGAAACGGTATGGATACAATAGCTTCTCTGCATGAGGCTACTAGGAGTTCTCATGATTTGTGGGGGCCTGGTTGGGATTTAAACCACTGTATCGATCGCTGGAAACAGGCGATGTTAATTAGTCACAAATATGCTAATAAATCCAATCATATATTAGTCAATTATGAGGAAATTGTCGATAATAAGCTCAAAAAGTTAGAAGATATTTGTCATTTTGTGGGCGTTGAATATGACGCTCAAATGCTGGAAGCTTATCAAGAAACAGCAGCTAGTCTCAGTTTGAATTTACCTTGGCACCAAGGGATTGAGAGAGAGGTTAAAAGTAGTAAGGTTCACAAATATCATAAAATTTTTACGAGAAATGAAATTAAAGATATTTTAGATAAGATTAAGCGAGTCAAGGGTGAAATTGCCTGGAAAGTTACGGTAGAAGTGAGCGAACCAATTTCGGATATTTGCGCTCTTCCGCAAATATGCGATCGCCTGTGCTGTACGATTAAACTAGAAGGAATTAAACTCGGTATTGTTGAATTGCCAGTCTGCGATGGCACGGTTGCCGGTGCGGTGTTGGCGGATGCGATCGCAGCCCAGTTTGCTTGGCAAATTCTCGATCGCTTCTTTCAACGCAATCGCTGCGAAAAAGGCAATAGATTGTGGCAAACTTTGCTGGCACCATTGCACAAAAAAAATGACTGGACGCTATTTTTGCAAGAATTGTGGGGGCGTCCGCATTGGCATTTGGAGGATTTATACAAGCCAGAAATAGCCCAAGAAGTCCCAACAATTACGCTCACAAAAGATTTGATTGCTGTAGAAGTTAGCGAGGAATTTACTAATATACAAGTTGAGCTTTCTGAAATTTACGTGCTGGTGAAAGTAGGCGGTGTTGCTGTCGATATTGTCACTTTTGTAGTGGAAAATAATTTTGTTTCTGCTCAAAAATTGCGATCGACAATTACTCGAAATAGCGGGTTTGAGTTGTGCATCGCCACGGTGCGAGAAGCTTTGCTGGGAAAACCGCTCAGCGGCAAGCAATCGCTGCGATCGCGCTTAGCCTCTTGTGCTCAACAAAGGTCGGATTTGCCCCAGAGTTTGAATGCAGCGGGTGCTGGGGGCATTTACCCGCCAAATGCGGTGATGTTCGGCAGGCACGAGGGGGCGATCGGGACGAGTGTCAGCCGCCGCGCCTCACTCCCGGCGGCGGCGCTGCCGGAAATCAAGTCAGCCGCGGCAATCGCGGGGGAACCGACAATGCAAATTCCCCAAGAAAACGAGTTTCCAAAGCAAGTATTTTACGCACCGGAAATCATTGGGCGAAAATCGCCGTATAGAGAAGTTTCTCACTCAGGGAAACCTCAAGTTTGTGACACTCATGGCGTTACACAAAGGCTGCCGATTCTCGCCTACCGCCGCATTTCTCCGGACGGTTTAGACGCAGTTACTCCGCAGGTTTTGGAACAACAGTTGCAGTATCTCAAAGATCGCGGTTATTATAGTGCGAGTTGGGAAAAATGGCAAAGTGCGAAACGGGATAAAACTCCTTTACCCGGTAAAGCTGTATTGATGACTTTTGACGGTGGCTATCTCGACTTTTTCCAATATGCTTGGCCTCTGCTAAAACGCTTTGATTTTACAGCGACTGTTTTTCTTGTAGCGGAGTCGATAGGAAAGACAAATAGTTGGGAAAAAGCCGAATTTGAAGAAGTGCAGTTAATGGGATGGCCGGAAATTCGGCAACTGCGGGATGCAGGGATTGAATTCGGTTCTATGTCTGCTACTCATCAACCTTTGACTGCATTGTCGCCGACAGAAATTGTGCGGGAGGGGGCGAAATCCCGTGCTATCTTGGAACGGGGATTAGAGAAATCGGTTAAATTTTTTGCCTATCCCTACGGGGATGTCGATCCAATTGTAGCGCATTTAATTGGAGCGAGTGGATATACTTTTGGTGTATCATATAGGTCAAATTTTAGCAGTTTTGACGATGCTTTACTGTCCCTGCCGCGCATTAAAGTTACAGCAGAAAATTTTTTATGGCAATTAGGTTTGTAGGGTGAGTCAGCCAGCGAGACTTTTCCTTCTACTCAAAATCTCTCAACTGGCGCAGCTTACAAGTGAAATTGCTTAATCCATCCCTTGATTTTCCGCTGCAGATAACCCCCTAACCCTCGGGAAATCTTCTCAAACTTATAATAAAATAAAATATCCATAACATCTTCAGTTTTCATATACTTTAAATAAGAAATCATTTTATCGGTGAGTTCATCATTAACATCATCGATATACTTTCTCACCGCCAACCTTTCGGAAATATTCCATTTCTTATCAAACTTGCGGTGCATTTCCGTCTCATAATCCCGAAAATCTGAGATTTTACCCTCCAAATAGCTTTGAATATATTTCCCCGCTATTTCCGCACTATCCATCCCGTGTCTAATCCCTTCGCCGCCCAAAAAATTTACTGTCGAGACAGTATCACCGATCGCAATTATATTATTATTTTTACAATAAATATCCTTCAAACCAGGACTGTACTTCAGCGTCGAACCGTGTTTGTCAATAATTTTATAATTTTTAGACTTCAGATATTCATCAATCAGTAAATCAATATATTTTTTCAGCGGTGACAAATGCCTAACCGTTTTCGGATCTAAAAAAATGCGACCCGCACCAACTTTCAGCCTGTTTGGTTCCATTGGGAATATCCAGGAATAACCCTTGGGCATCCATTTATCGCCCAAAAAGAAGATTAAATCACCGCTGTATTTATTGTAAACTTCTGGCTCTACTTCAATTAAATATTCGATTCCGGTTCCCGACAAAAAATCTGGCTTATCATTCTCTTTTTCGTACATAACCGCCCTAGCAAAACCAGTAGCATCAACCAATATTTTCGTGCTAACTTTGATTATTTGACCGTCGGATAACTGTTTAAATTCTACTGTTGTTTCGCCCTTGGATTGTGAATGTCCGGTGTAGCGATAACCCAGCCAAACTTCACCGCCAAATCGCTCAACTTCGCTGGCTAGAAATGCTCTAAATTTAGCAAAGTTGAGAACAACTCCCAAGCTTTCGGGAGACTCCCAACTTTGACTGACTTTGCTAGTTTCAATAGTAAGTTTGTGCCAAAAACTGCCGATGACAGATTCGGGCAAATCGAATTTAGAGAGGGTTTCTAGAGGCGTGGCAGCGCTGGAAAAGTCATTTTTATTAAAGTTGTCGTTTTGCTCTGCCAGCAAGACTTTGCGGCCGGATTTGGCTAGGATTCTCGCGCAGTGGCCTCCTGCTGGGCCTGCTCCTACTATTACTATGTCAAAACTTTTTAAAGTCATCTTGCTTTTAACTCGCTTGCAATGTCAAAATACCTGCAGACATATCAACTACTAACCGCCGAGTTTTCAGCCACTGGCGGCCTATTAAAATTTCCGGTACTCCGTCACCCACATGAACCGGAATGTCAAATTCTTGCTCATCTATGCGTACTTTTCCTGCATAAAGATCGAAATCAAATTCTCCCTTTGCTGTCCGCATTTCTTGTCGCCTAATATAAATCCAATCAAGTCCCTCGAAATCTTGCTCGTCCATTGCTAACCAGCCAGAAAAACCTGTATCTAGCAGAGCATCAACAGGTAATTCTAAGCCGTTACTAGCAATCAATTCAACTTCAAAAAATAGCTCGTCCTCATCACCCAATCTTCCTTCAATCATATTGAGCCGCACGCCCCTGTATTGTTAATGCGGAAAAGGTAGGGGATAGCATTTGGGTGTTTCTGGCGGCACATTTTGGTAGCCGCCATATCATCCTTGTCGATAAAATATTCCCCGCTATCAGGTTCAACCGCCATGTACCAGTTGTAGTGAGTGTCAATTAATTCTGGTTTAAGGCGATCGAAAATTACTTTGCAACGCTTGCGAAATGCCGCTCTTTCGGCTCGCCACTGGGCTTTTTTTTCTTCTGACCACTGAATCTCTGGGAACAGTCTTCCCCGCCGCACGGTACGATTTGGTTTCACGTTAGTCATTGTTTTTTCTCCGTTGTCCTCAAATCTTCCTTCAATCATGCTGCTCTTTCACTGTCATAGATCGAATATCGAAGAGTAAGGTGCGCTAGGCGCACCCTACAATTCTAGCTATTTCACGCTAACGGGTGACTGTTTGCGGCTGAATGTTGCCAAAATGCGATCGACCATTTGCGGTGGAGTTAGCCCTAAACTTGCAAATGATTGCTCTGGCGTTGCATGATCTACTAATGTATCCGGTACGCCCAGCCGCATCAGCGGCACGAGGACATTATTGTCGAGCAAAGATTCGGCTACTGCTGAACCAAAACCACCCATCAAACAGCCTTCTTCTAAAGTGACAACTCGCCCGATTCGCTGTGCTAAAGGCAAGATTAATTCGGTGTCCAAAGGCTTGACAAAACGCGCATTGATGACCGTTGCTTCAATGCCGTGTTCGCTCAACATCTCGGCGGTTTGCATTGCCGGATAAACCATTGAACCGTAACCCAATATCAGCAAATCATCGCCGTTGCGGAGGATTTCGCCTTTGCCGATCGGCAATTCTTCCCAACCTTCCTCCATCAGAGGCACGCCGTAACCGTTGCCGCGCGGGTAACGCATGGCGATCGGGCCGCTGGTGTGGTTGATTCCCGTGACTACCATCCGCTGCAATTCTGCCTCGTCTTTGGGTGCCATAATTGTCATATTTGGCAGACAGCGCAAGTAGGAAATATCGTACATTCCTTGGTGGGTGGGGCCGTCAGCACCGACAATGCCGGCGCGATCCAAACAGAAGAAAACGGGCAAATTTTGGATGCAGACATCGTGAATTATTTGGTCGTATCCCCGCTGCAAAAATGTCGAGTAAATTGCTACAACTGGGCGCATTCCTTCGCAGGCTAAACCAGCCGATAAAGTTACGGCGTGCTGTTCGGCAATGCCGACATCGATGTATTGTTTCGGCAGTTTTTCCTGAAGTTTGTCAAGGCCTGTTCCGGTTGCCATTGCAGCGGTAATTCCGACAATTTTTGGATTATTTTCTGCTAGTTTGACCAGGGCGTGGGTAAAGACTTTCGAGTAAGCTGGAGGCTTGGGTTTGGTGGAGGGAATGCCTTTGCCGGTGGCTAAGTTAAAGGGATTTTGGGCGTGATATCCTACTTGGTCTTTTTCGGCGATCGCGTATCCTTTGCCCTTCACAGTCACAACGTGAACTAGCACCGGGCCTTGGATGGTATGACCTTGTTTGAAAGTGGCAATTAACTCTTCCAAATTGTGCCCGTCTACCGGGCCCATGTAGGTAAAGCCCAATTCTTCAATTACGGCTCCTACTTTGGAAACTGCCAAGCGTTTCATGCTTTCTTTGAGGCGTTCCATTTCTGGGGTAAAAGTTTCGCCGACAAAGGGAATGTGTTTGAATTGTTCCTCTAAGTTATCTTTGAGAAATTGCACCGGCTGCGAGAGTCGCATCTTGTTCAAATAGCGGGTAATCGCGCCGACATTGGGCGAGATTGACATCTCGTTATCGTTGAGCACTACCATCACATTGGTTTTCGGCATATGGCCCGCGTGGTTGATTGCTTCGAGTGCCATGCCGCCAGTCAATGCACCGTCGCCGATGACTGCTACTGTTTTAAAGTTTTCGCCTTTGAGGTCGCGCGCCATCGCCATTCCTAATGCAGCCGAAATGCTCGTAGAAGCGTGGCCAGCACCAAAATGGTCAAATTTGCTCTCGCAGCGCTTGAGATAGCCTGCAACGCCGTCTTTTTGGCGCAGGGTGTGGAATTGGTTGTAGCGGCCGGTTATCAATTTGTGAGGATAAGCTTGGTGGCCGACATCCCAGGTAACTTTGTCGCGATCGAGGTCGAGTGTTTGGTAGAGTGCTAAAGTCAGTTCCACTACACCCAATCCGGGACCGAGGTGGCCGCCACTGGCAGCTACAGTTTCTAAATGCTTTTCTCGAATTTGTCGGGCAATTTGTTCGAGTTGATGAATCGAGAGGCCGTGTAATTGGTTTGGGTGAGTCAGTTCGCTCAGATGCATATTTTAAAATCTTGCTCCTGTGAATCAGGACGAATCCTTAACAGATATAGGTTGTGCCTGCGACGTTGGGGACGCGCAAACGTTAGAATAGTTTAACGGTTATTTGAGAAAAACTGTTAGCCGTAAGATTTTTGTTATTTTTGACCTGGTAATTATAGTTAATAAATTGTGCGCCGTCAAGATAAAAAAAGCTTATGTTGTTAGTTGCTAATGGCTTGTTGTTAGCTGCATGGAGATTCTTAAGCATTTAAAGCTAATTAAGCCCACTAAAAAAAATAGAATACTCAGATACCCCACTTCTTAAAGAAGTCGGGTATCTAACAGAAGAACGTTGACGTTTAATTAGAGCGACTTACTTTCTTTTTGTCAGGAAGGGACGAGATCCCTTTTCTATTTATCGGTTTTCCAGTTAAAAGAAAAAAGGATCTCGCTCCCATCAATTACAACATTCGTTCGCAATTAGCCGATCGAACTTCTGGCAATTTCTCGGCCCCAGTCGTATCAAATACGATCGCGTGTTTGGCCGCCGGCAACAACCGCCGTAAAATTTGCATATATCCCTCAGCATCGCCCCGGCGGTGGAACCGAGCAACTACCAATCGCTGCATATTCGGCAATTGCCGCACGATACACCAGGGATGAGTGTTTAATTTGGGCTTTGATGTTGGTATCATAGGTTAATCCTTCCCCGTGTTTGCGGGGTGTGGTAGAAAAGGCGATCGCCCTTAAGTTTTCGAGGCTAGGAGGGCGATCGTTTTCAGTGTACAGAGATATTGTCGGGTATATATGCACCGATGTCAAGCCAAATATGGGCTACGTTAGACTGCGGATTCGAGAACTAGCTGAGCAAAGAGGTTGGACGTTCAAAGAAGTTGCCGATCGATCGGGAGTGAATTACAACACGGTAAAAAGCTACGGGAGGCGGGATGCTTTGAACACAGTCGATCTGTCTGCTGTCTACAAAATAGCCCGCGCCTTCGACGTGACGATGGAAGATTTAGTTGAGGTTTTGGAAGATTGAGGGCGCACAAATGGGGCGAGTTAGACTAAAGATTCGAGAGTTGGCAGAAGAAAAGGGCTGGACGCTGCAAGACGTGGCCGAGCGCTCAGGGGTTAATTACAATACGCTGAAAGGGTACGCTAGACGCGATGATGGGATGAGTATGGTATATCTGAGTGCCGTTCAGAAAATCGCCCTTGCTTTTGACGTAATGATTGAAGATTTGGTCGAGTTTTTGGAATAGTAGGGGCGATCGCACTAATGGGCTACGTTAGACTGCGAATTCGAGAACTAGCTGAGCAAAGAGGTTGGACGTTCAAAGAAGTTGCCGATCGCTCGGGAGTGAATCACAACACTGTTAGAAGCTACGTTCAGCGCGATGCTTTGAACACGGCCGATATTTCTGCTGTCTACAAAATAGCCCGCGCCTTCGATGTAACACTGGAAGATTTGGTCGAGATTTTGGAAGATTGAGGACTCTTATCAATTCCGGTTAGATCGGAATGATTAAACCACAGAGGGCACAGAGGACACAGAGAAAGAGATGAGAGAGATAATAATTCTGATGTCAACGGATTTGATATTACAAAATACCCAGCGGGTGCGGAGCCATCGCAGATATTCAAATCAGCTCGATAATCTCATAGGCCAATACTCCGGACAGTTTTTGGAACGATACTACAAGCCTTACAGGGCAAGCATCATAAAAAAGTCGAATTAAATGCAAGTCAGGGGTAGAGGTGACATTGATTTAATTATCCACGCTCGCCTCAAAGTCAAGCGGGAATAAGCCATTGGGCCATAGAAAAAGTGTCCGGACTATTGTTCCATAAAAGTTTGTTGGTAGGTTAGTTAATCAAGATTGCTTAATGTCACGAAGTTTTCGCCACTGGTAAAATGCAATTTTGAAATACTTTTGCTATAAGGCTTTAAAAAATCAAACTTCTTGGTGGCTAAAAAATAAAGACACTAACAAGATTAGACCTCTTGCAAAATAATTTTATGCTATAATCAAAAGTTTGGCTTAAGTGGAGCAGATTGTAGGTTATATCAGCACTTGACAATTATGAGTTAGCTCTCAGGTCTAAAACTCAAAGCGTTTAATTGTAACATAGATTTTTTTTGCAAGAGGTCTATTAAATAAGCCATTCCCTCACCAGGAACCGGTGCCATCCAAGAAAGGTGACAATGCTGGGGATGACCAGCGCAGCGGGAGGCTGCCCTCTACCCGATAGCCGCGATCGAGGTGGAAGCGAAACAATCGCTCTGCTCCCTCGTAGTCATTGATTTGGGCACCTTCCCAAATCACTTCGGCTGTGCCTGTGAGATAGAGCAGGTTGCCCCGGTCGAAATCCACGAATAGCAGTCCTGCTCTGGGATTCAACTCTAGGTTGCCAAAGGTATTAAACTGACAATTGCCAGAGAAGTCAGGAACGGTCAGCGTACAGTCATCATCGAGCCGCACAAAGCCTGGTTTGCCACCGCGATGAGAAACATCTACCCCGCTAGCAATGCCTGCCGATGTATTTTGATAAGCAGTTGCAATGAAGAAGGTATCAGCGGCAGAAATCGTGGCACGTTCTTCGGCTCCGAGCATTTGGAATTGATGGATCGATTGCGGCGCTGCTGAATCTTGGTCAATTAGCTCAAACATCCGAGTTTGAATATATTTAGGACAGTTGCCAAAGCTTTGTCCCACTTGCACTTCAAAGCGATCCGAGTCAATTGCTGTGACAGTACCGTTCACACGATTGCGACGGCGGGTATGGAGCTCAATTCCGAGCAAGCCGATATCGATGCGCTCGGCAAGAGTATTTGTGAAAGGATCGCCAAATAGGGGTTTAGCGGCAATCTGTAAGGTACGATCGTCTGGCGAAGATAAAAAGCCCGGTTTCCCTACCAGGATGGAAGCCCAGGGGCAGCCTGTCACATCCACCGTACCCACAATTATGTAAGGAAGTTGGGGGAAGAACTGCCGAAACTGATCGGGCAGGTATTCCCGAATCATTTGTCGTCCTTGCCTATCCATCTTCGCCTGTGTACCCATTCGACCTTGAATTGCTAGTTCGCCCGCATGAAACGGCGATTCGGTTCTTGTCCAGCCTGGGATTGCCATATGTTACCTCTGTTTTTAAGCTATGTTGGTTCACCTACAGTCCTGCCATTGGGATATAGCCAGGGAGTTGTTTGATGCGATCGATCCAAGTCCGGACGTTGGGATAGGGTGCGAGGTCAATCTTGCCATCGTTCGCCAGAGCAACGTAGGGAAAGACAGCGATATCCGCGATGGTGGGGCGATCGAATTCTAACCAGTTGCGCGTACTCAAATGTCGATCTAATTGAGTCAGGATATTCTCTGCTTGCTGGTGTGCCCGTTCGATATTGATACTGGTAGCCCCGAACAAATAATAACGTCGGGCATTTTCGGGGCCCTGGCGAATTTCTCCAGCAGTTGTCGATAGCCAGCGAACGACTTGAGCCAACGGGAGTGCATCCAACGGCAGCCAACTATCGCCGCCATACTGCCGTGCCAAGTACACCAAAATAGCTTGAGCATCCGCTAATTTGATATCGCCATCGATCAACAAAGGAACCTGTCCAAATGGGTTAAGTGCCAAATATTCCGGCGACTTATGTTCGCCTTTCATTAAGTCCACTTTTACCCATTCATATTCAATGTTTAACAGTTCCAGCAATAGTCTTGGTTTGTAACTGTTACCAGACATTTCGTGACCGTAAAGCTTAATCATGATGTTTCTCCTTGTGAGTGTAAACATGATTGATTGAGGACTGCTACCTTCCCTAATTCACATACAGCTTTGGCAATTTCATCGGGCATACCGACTAATCATAGCTGAATGGTGACGGCTTGATTGTCCACAAATTTCTGCGCCTGCTCTTTGCTCACACCCAAACAGGTGTAGCCAGGGGCGGGAAACACGCAGGACTAATCGCATTGACTCGACTTTTGCGTTCTTTGAGGTTGAGTATCCAATTGTGGGCAAACGATCGCACGGCAGCCTTGGTCGCGCTATAAATACTAAAGACTGGGGTGCCTACGGTAGAAGCTATCGAGGCGTTCAAAATAAGAGAAGCGCCCAGGGGCAGCAGAGATAATGCCTTCTGCACGGTGAATAGCAAACCTTTGATAAGTAATGGGATCGAATTCATTACACGCTGATTCTTTGCTAATTTTTTACTTTCAATAGTCCGGACTATTTTTAGATATAGGGTCGGAAACCCTTAATTTTCTGTTAGGAACTCGATGGTGCAATCACCTTGAAACCCTTATTCTACGGTTGGTAATCAAAAACTGTCCGAAGTCTTGATAGGCGACGCACCATACAAAATGCGTCGCCTGAAAACTAAGATTCTCGTAAACCCGCTCCCCGTGCTATACTCGCGTTTGACTTTGCAAGATTTCTGCCAACAACCGCTCTTGACTTTTCGCCGGTTCCTTGCAAGTCAAACACTCGCAAACTAACCCGATAACACCTTCAGGCAAATCAGCCTCAATCTGACAGACAGCAGTCGGATAATACTGCGAAATCAACCCAGCAATTTGATCGGGAGTCGTGCGAATCAGGGTAGAATGCTGATACCAGTCGATCGCCGAAAGTAGACTCGGACAAGCTTGCGGAGCATCTTGTACAATACTGCTGAAAGCTTGCAAACCTTGCTCCGCGCGATCGAGATATTCTAAATTCGGGCCCAACAGTGCGAGGCGAACCAAAGAGGCGATCGCAATTCCATTCGCCGCCGGAGTTGCATTGTCTATATAGCTGCGTTCCCGCACCAACAAATCTCCGCTAGCATCCTTAGCAGTATTGTAATATCCTCCCAATTCCACGCTCCACAAAAACTCATCAAACTCTTCTTGCACCTGCACAGCTTTCTCCAACCAAAACTGAGAATTCGGCAACTGTTTTGCCTCTTCCCCATTGCCTAAAGTCAAACTCGCTTGGTGCAAATCCAACAAAGCTTTCACAAACAAAGCATAATCTTCCGACTGCGCGGTTACAGCAGATTGTCCGTCATAATTCAACCGCTGAAACCGCCCATCCGTCCACTGATTATCTAAAATAAAATTAGCAGTTGTCACAGCTAATTCCAGATATTCCCAATTTCCAAAAACAGCCGCAGCGCGGGCTAAACCAGAAATCATTAAGCTATTCCAAGCAGCAATCATTTTCGTGTCAGTAACGGCGGGAATTCTACCCGGCCAACTGTCGTTTTTAGCTTCTTGATTGTTGCGGGCTGGCGGAAAGGTTTTTACAGTATCGGGATTGCCACCGTAGCGAACTTGAAAGAGTTTAGCCAAAGCCGCTTCTACCGTGTCGCTCAGTTTTCCTGGATGGCGGCGCTGCAATACATTCTTGCCTTCAAAATTGCCGCTGCGACTAACAGTAAACTGTGCTTTAATTTCCGCCAATTCCTCAGCAGTTAATAGTTGTTCCAGTTCGGCATAACTCCAGACATAAAACGCTCCTTCTTCCGGTTCTGACCCCCCCGTTGCCCCCCCTTGGTAAGGGGGGGTTGGGGGGGTAAAGCTGTCCGCATCCTGTGCAGCATAAAAATAGCCTGTTGGCGCAATCATTTCTCGCTTCAACCATTCTACTGTCCCCGCGATCGCAGTTTCAAAAGCGGGTTCTTGTATTCCCGCGCTCCACAAATTTGCTAAATACTCAACAATCTGACCGTTGTCATAGAGCATTTTTTCAAAGTGTGGCACAGTCCAAGTCGCATCAACCGTATAGCGGTGAAATCCGCCTCCTACGTGGTCGTAAATGCCGCCCAATGCTAAGTCTAATCCGCGCTGAGTGCAGACTTGTTTGCTGTCGTGTTTTGATTCAAAATTAAATCGCGTTCCCCGCAGTGCTAGCTCAGCATAAGGTATCATCGGAAAACTGGGGCCGGGGTTGCTGCCCGCAATAATTCCGGTGTTGAGTTCTAAGCCTTTTTGAAAGAGTTCGCGATTTAATTCGGCGGTTACTCCTGACAGCGCTGCCGACTGTTGGAGGTTGCCTAAAATCTCTGCTTTGAAGGCTTCTACTTTGCCTTTTTCTGTGTCGTAAAAGCGGCGAATTGCTTGCAAAACTTCTAAAAATCCGGGTCGTCCGTAGCGAGGTTCTACGGGGAAATAAGTGCCTCCGTAGAAGGGAACTCGCTCGTCTGGAGTGAGAAAAACGTTGAGCGGCCAACCGCCTTGGCCTGTCATCATTTGCAAGGTTTGCATATAAATGCTGTCGATATCCGGGCGTTCTTCACGATCGACTTTTATCGGTATAAAATGCGAATTCATGTATTGGGCGATCGCGCCATCGGAAAATGCTTCTCCTTCCATCACCGTACACCAGTGGCAGCTAGAGTAGCCAATTGACAGGAAAATCGGTTTATTTTCGCTTCGGGCTGTTTCTAGGGCTTCGTCGCACCAAGGCCACCAGTCGATCGGATTTTCGGCGTGTTTCCGCAGGTAAAGGCTTTGGGATTGAGCAAGACGGTTGACCATAATCAAATCCACTTTAACTCGTGCTGAGTAAGCTTGTCAGTTCTCTAGCAGTTTAGCGCGAGATGTTTTAGTTGAGTTGTTGCTGATAATTATGTTTTAATATTATGGCTGATTATCTCGATCTAACATGAGTTTATCATCTCGGAGAACCTTCAATCAACAGCTCGGACAATTTTTGCTGAGTGCTGCTGTTCCTCCTGCTGTTCTCAAACTGAGCCAAACTGAATCCTCGGAACAAGCTTTATTAGAAACTAATCTTAACAACTTTCTGGCTAAAGCAGACCCTGAAATAGAATTATTAGTTCCGACATTTTTAGGTAATGACAAGCGCCGTTTCTACGGCAGAGGTGTTCCGAAAAGCTTGAAGTTAATCGACAAATTTCAACTCGGCAGCGGCCGGACTTTTCTGGGAAGGCGGTCTGTAGTTTGGAGCGGTGCCGGTTGGACTGGACAGCCGACTATTACCAGGGACGGGGGAAAAACTTATTTAATTATAGGTGCTTACGACCACAATTTGCGAAAAATAGATATTGCTACAAATAAAGAAGTTTGGCGCTATAAATTTGACGATATAATCAAAGGCTCATCAACGATTTATATCGATGAAAAAGCTAGCGCCGAAAACAGAATTGTGGTTTTGCAGGGAAGCCGCAGTGGCGGTGGTGGCAAAAGTGTCGTGCCGAGTTTTAGGGCAATATCTTTTAGAACTGGCAAGGAACTTTGGAAATTGGACATCAGGAGAACGCCCAGCTACAGCCGCGATAATGACAGCAGCGCTTTGGACATCGGCGGTGGCGTTTTGTTCAATGCGGGGGAAAATGCGATCGGCTATTTTCTCGATAGTTCCACAAGCAATGCAAAAATCAAACAAGGCATCAAGCAGCCAAATATCTTGTCGGAAGTACAGCTTTATGCAGCAGCAGATATCAGCAAGCACCGCGGCAACTTGGTAGCGGAATCATCGCCATCAAGGCTCAAAGATAGAATTTTTATAGCTGCTGGTTCCGGTCATATTTACGGTATTAGCATTGCAACTAAAAAGATAGTTTGGGATTTCTATACAGGTTCAGATTTGGATGGAAGTGCTGTAATTTCTAAATCAGGTAAACTGTTCTGTGCCATTGAAAAACAATACATTCAGGGCAACGGCGGAGTGCTGAAGCTGAATCCAAATAAAGAACCTAATGCCAGCGTCGAATGGTTTTTGCCTACCGGAAATCGCCGACTTTCTAGCTGGGAAGGCGGGATAATTGGCTCGGTGGCGTTGAATGACGAGTACAATTCAGGGGAGTTTCCGGCGCTGTTTGCCACAAATGCGATCGACGGCAATTTGTACATCGGTTCCCAAGATATGACTACAGGCAAAAAAATTGCTGTACCTTGGCGAAATCAGTCTTACGATACTCCGGTAATAGTGTTTAAAAAAGCGATTGGTTCTTCAATTTCTACTCCGATTTTTACCGATGGCAGTAAACTGATCAGTGCGGGATACAACGGTGTTTATTTGTTCAATTTGAATTGGGAACGAGCGAAGTCGGGGGATCAGAATGCTTTGAAAAATGCTAAAGGGGAGTTTTACCGTTTGAAAGTAATAGAATCGGGGAGATTTAAGCCGGGTTTGTCATTTGAGGCGACGCCTGTAGTTTGGGACGGAATTGTGAGGATTTGTGCGAGGGATGGCTGGATGTATACTTTGGGTTAGTTATTGGTATTTTGTACCTCTATCGGGAACAGGCAAGATGCCTGTTCCACAATAAGTAGACTCTGTTGTCGAACAGGCATCTTGCCTGTTCTTAAAAGGGTGTTGAAATCCGCCAATGCCACTACCTGGCGTTTAACTGCGCTTATATCTTTCATATAAAGGATGTCAGGAATTATCGGAAACCTGTTATAGCAATCCTCGCATCATTTGTGAATTTCTTACTCCCTAGCAAGCGAGTTCATTGAAATAAAAATCGGTTTATTTTCCCTCCGGGCCCTCTCTTAGGCTTCGTCGCACCAGGCCAACCAGTCGATCGGATTTTCGGCCTGTTTTGGCAGATAAAAGGTTTGGGATTGAGCAAAACGGTTGACCATAATCAAATCCACTTGAACTTTTGCTGGGTAAGCTTGTCAGTTCTCTAGCAGTTTAGCGCGAGATGTTTTAGCTGAGTTGTTGCTGATAATCCTGTGTTCAGACGATCGCTGATAATTTAGATGTCAAATGAGTCGATCGTCTCGGAGAACCTTCAATCAACGGCTGGGAAAATTTTTGCTGACTGCGGCGGTTCCTCCTGGTGTCCTCAAACACTGCCAAACTGAATCTGGGAATTGACGGAGTGAGAAAGCCGCTGAAACCTTGATAGTTAGAGGGTTTAGGCTCTTGAACCTCCCTCAAGAGAGTAATAATTATCACAAGTTAATTGACCATTTTGATGGTAGCGAACGCGAACGATCGTGATTAGACCCTGCAGAAAGTCTAAAAAATAGCGATCGCACGCACACATTTTTTTGATGACAAGCTACTCAAACCTTTACTGCGTCAAGTATTTCTACTTGCTTATCACCCGTTAAATCTTGGAATCGAGCTTTTTCGGAAAAATAATATTAACCAATTTTTAGCGAAAGCATACCCAGAAATAGAATTATTAGTCCCAACATTTTTAGATAACGACCACCGCGCCTTCTACGGTAGACGCAGGACAGTTTCATTCTCTTGTAGGGGCAGCAAAGAGTGGCTGCCCCAATCCCACCAAATGCCTAACAAATCCTGGATGGGTCGGGTCGGCATTCTTGGCACGACCCGTACAAAAGGCTGGTTTTCCTGAGAATGAAACAGCCCTGACGGTAGAGGCGTTCCGAAAACTATGTCCCAGAAAGTCGAGTCGTCCCTTTAGTCGGTCAAAGTTCCGGCGTCACAGATAATAACGACCACCGAAACCATTGGTCTCTAAACTCAGATGTTGCACCACGATCGATAAGCCTGTTTTGGGCGGGATCTCCTGCCCAACCCCTACTGCCCACAACAAAACTCATTCTTTGTGGAACGGGCCGGAGAGCGCCTTCTTAATAATGGTGCAACATATAAGTCTAAATGGCGCTTTTTGCTGAATCGGAAAGCGAGAATCGACGCACCTAATACGATCCAAGATTTTTTCCTGAGTTATAGCCGACATTCGGCAGCTTCAACTGTCACCATCGGTTTTTACCTATTTTTACCCAGCAATCAAGCTATCACTTAAACTTTTATACCGTACATTAACGTATAAAAAACTTTTTAAGGGCATAAATTAGAGCTTTAAAACACTTTAATCAGTAATTATGCTGTGTAAAACCCCTGTTTAGGAATCTGACTTATAGCTTTTTTAAAGAGAGAAAAGTCAGGACTAAAATCCGGGTGGTAGCACCCCTATTTTTTGATGTACGCAATAGCAAATAGCTAGCTAGAGACCATCTATCTAGGCATTTTTGCTAAATCAAATCAGCGTATTCTCAATCTTCATCGAATCTTTATCAAACCTACTTGCATTAACTTGTGCTTCGGTTTACATTGAATATGTGAAGGGAAAAAACCTGCTTCCAGTCAACATAAAAATAAAGGTGTCAACCATGAAATTCCAATTAAACTTAGTCAAATCTATTTTAGCTGTTGCCGGTGTCGCCGCTGTTAGTGCAGTATCCGCAGCACCTGCCTCTGCCTTCAGCTTTGGTAATATCGTGGGTGGGGATACGCCGGGAGATGCCTATGTAAATAGCTTTTCATTTGACGTAATTGACCAGGGTTCATCAGTTCTTTTTAACATCGTCAACTCTGGAGATGCGGCAGCCTCTGATATGTTTATCAGTAAAGTTTTCTTTGATGATAATGAATTTCTGTCTGGTGTAGCTAACATTTATAACAATAATGACGTAGCTTTTAGTGGTGGTGCTAGTAACGATCAGTTGCCTCAAGGTGGTAATGGCTTCACCACAGACTATGCTTTCTCCAGAAACACTGGTGCTGGTAATAAATGGGGTATCCAAGGTGGCGAAACTTTGGGATTGAGCTTTACTGGTGATTATAATAACGTAATTTCCGGTTTGACTAGCGGTGCCTTAAAATTAGGTTTGCACGTTCAAGCCTTACCCAATGGTGCAAGCGATTCTTACATCAGCAGCAGCAGCAGCAGTAGCAACACTCAAGATACTCCTGAACCTTTAACAATGCTTGCTGCCGGAGCTGCTGTTGGGTTTGGTACTATGTTCAAAAAGCAACGCGCTCAGGCTCAAAAAGCTGAATAGACGATCGTTTTAACTGGTTTTTCATCATGGCATGACGCCACACTAATTATTTTATGAGAGATATAAAAACCTGGTTTCAGCCTGAACCCAGGTTTTTATATCTCTTATTTAAAGCTGTAGAAGAGGGCAGTATCTTCATCAAATCTTCATCAAACCTAATTGCCTTAACTTTTGTTTCGGTTTATATTGAAAATGTGAAGGAAAAGAACCAAATTCCACTCTACCTAAAAATAAAGGTGCCTAGGATGAAATCCCCATTAACTTTAGTCAAATCCCTCTTAGCTGTTGCCGGTGTCGCTGCTGTTAGTGGAATATCCGCAGCACCGGCCTCCGCCTTCAGCTTTAGTAATATCGCTGGTGGGGATACGCCGGGAAATGCCTATGTAAATAGCTTTACATATACCGTAGAGAACCAGGGTTCAGCAGTTCGTTTTGACATCTATAACTTGGGAAATCTCGCAGCTCCTAGTATGTTTATCAGTAAAGTTTTTTTTGATGATGATAATAATAATAACTATCTGTCTGCTCCCTCGCTTTACGGTACTAACATTGGTGAGGTAAGCTTTAGTGGTGGTGCTAGTAACGATCAGCTGCCTCAAGGTGGTAATAACTTCACCACAGACTATGCCTTCTCACGTAACCCTGGTGGTGGTAATGGAGGGGGTCTCCAAGGTGGCGAACGTTTTCCAGTGAGCTTTCGGGGTAATTATAATAACGTAATTGCCGCTTTGAATAGCGGTGCCTTAAGAATAGGTTTGCACGTTCAAGGCTTACCACATGGTCAAAGCGATTCTTACATCAGCAGCAGCACTAGCAACACTGAAGCTACTCCTGAACCTTTAACAATGCTGGCTGCTGGAGCCGCTGTTGGGTTTGGTACTATGTTCAAAAAGCAACGCGCTCGGGATCAAAAAGCTGAATAGGCGATCGTTTGAACTCGTTTTCGATCCTGGCTTGATGCCAAACTAATGATTTTATGTTCAAGCTAAAAACCTGGTTTCTTGGTGAAACCAGGTTTCTTAGTATCTGATAGCGCGCCACCGTGAAAACCTCGGACTTGGAAGCCTATCTCAAGGGAGCATCTCATATTTGTAAAAACACTTCTTCTGGCTCCTTCCTTTTTCCTCTTTCCACCTGCCTCCCAACTCCAATTTCTAGCTTGTCTGCTTTCATTGAGATGCTCCCGTCAAATCGCCCCTAGACAGCACATTTAAGAACTACCGCAAGACCGTTTCTGAAGCATTTCCCATATATAGCAATCCTTGCAGGAGTCGTAAATTTTTTACCCCACCCTAACCCTCCCCGAACCCGCTCGCTCGGAAGTAAGAAATTCACAAATGATGCGAGGATTGCTATAAAGACACTGAGATTTTTGAAAAGCAGATAATCACCATTGAGCATGGCTCGAACTCTAACTCGCTCAGCCGTATTTACTCGAACCTCAGTGTCACACCATGCGCGGTGGTAATTGCGTCTACTCTCAAGAAATGCAAGCTTCATTAAGGCTACTTATTTTTAATTATTGTTGATTCACTTCCTTTTTAGTCTTTGCTTACAGCGGCTGAGTAAGCAAGTGCTAGACACCCAACCAATCATTTCGAGTAGCTGTCTTTTCACTAGGTGTCCTAATGCTGAGCTATCCGTTGCATCTGAGTTTCACCACCCATCAAATTGCCGAGTGTCTACTAACATCATCTCCAAGATTTACGGCCTTTAAAATCCTCCGATTCCTTTCCGTAGGAGGGGTTCAAGCTACTGAGTCGTCCACATCCCCTACTATTTTTATGATACGATCTAAGAATAGTCTGGACTGTTTTTAGTTCGCAGTCTGAAACCCTCGATTTTCCGTGGGTACTTTGATTCCCGAATCGCCTTGAAACCCTTATTCTACCGTTGGCTATCAAAAAATGTCCGAAGTATGGCTCTCATCAATCAACTAATAACTAATATCTAAAATGTTCAAGAGAAAACTTTTTTGGCTCATCATTATTGCCACAGCTTTAGTAACTCTGAATATGACACTCCTGTGGAAACTGGGCGATATTGCTCATTTTTGGATGAGTATAGTTTTTTGGTTCGCTGTGGGTTCCCTGCTTTGGGACAACCAGGATATTCTCAAACAGAGTGAGATAAAAAGTGACCTATTATCGAGAGTAGCAGGGACGCTATTAATAGCTTTTATTTTATTTAAAAGTGCTGTGGTTTCCAGTAAATTAGATCCTTTTTTAAGACTTGCACCTTTTTTGTCTGGTTTAGGTTTGAGTCTACTTGCGGTAGGTTTTCATAACTTAAAACTATATTGGCGTGAATTGGTAATACTATTTTTTCATGGCACCCCCAGTGTAATTACGTTACCTTTAGTTGATTTTATTACCTCGCTTACTGCTAAATTTGCTTATTATTCTTTGTGGTATGTCGGTTTTAATGTAACACGTGACGGTAATTATGTTGCTTTACCGACAGGAAGGGTGTTGGTAAATGGGGGTTGTTCGGGTATAGAGGCAATGAATTACTTATTAGGTTTAGCTGTAGTTTGTTTGTTGATGTTTCCTACTAAACAAAATAAGGCTTTGGTAATAGGTGTCGCTGTCATTTGTGGTTTTCTTATTAATGTTTTTCGAGTGGCGGCAATGGCATTGTTAGTTGCATCTAATCGCCTAGATTTGTTTAAATATTGGCATGAGGGTGAAGGTTCTTTAGTTGTGGGGATGATTGCGGTGATTTTGTTTGGGATATTTTATCAATTTATGTTGAAACGAGATAGCAAACTTAGTCAAAGTTCGGGAAATTAATTAGTTGCAATTTGAGGTAATATATCGGTTCTTCGATTTCCCCTCCAATAGTCAGGAGTCTCGCTCACTCAAATGTCCGGGTGTTGAAATCCGCCAAGGTCACTACCTGCCGTTTAATAGCCCTTATATCTATCATAGAAAGGATGTCAGGAATTATAGGAAACCTGTTATGGCGACAAATGAAAGTCAAATAAATCAAATTTACGGTTCAGAGGATGCTCAGGGTATTTTACAGCTTGCGATCGCGCGGCGACAGGATGAAGGGGAATTATCCAGAGTGCAGCTTTTCGAGATTGCAGCGGAATTGGGCATTTCCGAACAGGATATTCTGGCGGCGGAACAGCAATGGTTAGCAACTAGAGGAGAATTCCAAGAAAAGCTGGTTTTTAACTCTTACCGCCGTCGCAAATTACAGAAAAATGTGACCAAGTACGCAATTATCAATACTTTTCTAGTTTTGTTTAATCTAGCAGCATCGCACGAGCTTTCTTGGTCGCTGTTCATTTTACTAACGTGGGGACTGGGATTATCGCTAAATGCTTGGAATGTTTATCAAACTGAAGGGGAAGAGTACGAAAAAGCGTTTGGCCGGTGGCGGTTGAAGAAACAAGTCGGAGAGTCTATTGGTACTGCGACGAATAAGTTTATGAAGTGGTTGCAGTCGTGATCCCCAGTCACTTGTAGGGTGCGCCCGACCGCGCACCTTACTACTTAAATCTCATCTTTCCTGGCGAGAATATATTGACATTATTAATATTGACATATTTAAAAAATCTACGTCTAAAATTATAGAAAAGTGCGACCTCTCTAAGGTGGATAAAAAAAATTATTTATTAACTTTATTACCTAATACCTCCGAGAATATTTTCCATAATTCCGAGGCAACCTCTCTAAAATGACTCTCGCTACGATGTAATTGCTAAGCACTTTTTGGGTATTTCTGACGTGGTTAAGTACATCGCAATATAGCCTGTTGCACGTTATCGAGGTGTTTTCCAGTCTTAGTGAAAACTAGGTTGTCGGCAAATTTTAAAATTTATTTAGATTCCATCAAGTTGGTAGATGTCGGGATTTTAACTCTTGTATCGGACAAATTCCTACACTACCGACATTTTCCGACTTTTCCCACCTACGGGAGAGGAAAAATTATGTAAAACGGCAGACGTTTTCCGACCCGCAAAAAGAAACTTTTGGCATATAATGTTTAGATGAAGATTTCCACTAAACAAGTATGAAACGAATTCTAGGTGGTTTTTTTGTTCTAGGTCTCAGTATTTCTACTCTTGCTTTTAACCTCACAGTAAATGCCCAAAGCGCTCAAGGTAGTGGAACTACTGGTGAGCCTAGTGGTGATGCTGGTAGCGATGTCGGTGTTTTTGAAAATCCAACGGAAGGAAACAATATTCCCGTTGATGCAGCAATAAAAGGTGCTGATGGGCGAAGTCCTAGGGCACGTCAGCAAGGCGCAAATGCTTTTTGCCAGTCAAATGGATATACCCAAGCGTTAGAAGGTTTTCAGTACAAACGTGGAAGTACCATCGGTACTATGCAGTGGGATCCAAAAACTAATAGCTGGGAATTTTGTGCAAACTGTGGAATGTACCTGACGAAAGTAAGGTGTAAGTAAGTAAGTCGATTATCAAGCTAGTGAAGCTACAACTAAGTACCGTCCTTACATAACACTTTGTTGCAAGAAAGCTACTTTTCTCTTTCCCAGGGGTGAAATAGGAGAAAAGGCAAATGGATCGCAGCGATCGCCCAATATTCGTAAAGTGTGATCGCCCTTTATTTTACGTCATACTCAAAAGCGATCGCCCTTTTCCTTCCCAAGGCGCGATCGCACTTTAAATCCCCGACTTTTTTTATAAATCGGGGATCTGCGCGTTATAGTTACGGCTAATCGAGCTTAGCAGCATCTTCAACCACAGGATGAATTAAAGCAGATCGCAAACCTTGCCGAATTTCCGAACTCAAATACCTGCGCTGCAAAATCTGCCATTTTTGCCAAGCTGCGTAGCGATTTTCGGCTAACAAATCAGCCAATTTCGGCAACTCTTTTTTAAGACCGCGAGCGACAAAATCTGTCAGAAACTCGCCTAAAACTTCACTGTCTTGAATCTCGCCCAAACATTCCTGAACAGCTTTCACATCTTCGACATAAACTTCGTAAGTCTCGCTGTAAAAATCCCCAAACAGATTCATCAAATAGCGAACTCGCTTAGCTTGCTTCCGCAAATCGTGCAGAATAGTTCCCTCCGCTGCTAACTTCTCTTCGACAGCCTCAGCATTCAAATCATCAGCAACTTTAACTTTGCCATCCTCATATTCTGTACCCAACAGCCAAGCCGGATGCAGGAAAAACTCACTGACTTGAGGTAACAGTAAATCTGGCAAAACCTCACCAATTGGCAAATGTTCGATCGCCCCATACTTCGGTTTTTCCAACCAATCCTCGATCGACTGCTTTAGCAATTCGTAGCTTTTGTGCTCTAAAATCGCCCTCACCCCTTTCAAAGCCCGGTGTCGCTGTTTGAGCAAATTCAACAAAGCTTTATCCAAAACTTCCTGTTCTTCAGTCGGCAAATTCGGGTAATAGCGGTTTTGGAGACTTTCGAGCATCACATCCAAATCCCTGAGAGTTCCCAGAATCCGCCCCACCTTACCAATTTTACGTTCAGAAGCCTGTTTTGGCCAATCTAAAACCGGAGCAAAACCAGTCACAGCCGATCGCAAACGTCTCAATCCCACGCGCATTTGATGAAGTTCTTCCGCGTCTTGGTCTTTGATAACTTCAGCCTCGTGCGCTACACTTTTGCGGAAATATTTCTCAATCGCTCCAGATGCAGCGTCTCCGAGAGTTTTAACTTGAGTTTTAACTTTTGCTGATGTTTTTACGTTCATGGCAGGTGTAGATTCCACTTTGCTGATCGACTTTAATCTCGATTTCAAAGCTTTGCTAATAAGGGGTTATATCCTAGCACATACTTTAATTTATGAAGCGCAGCCACAATAAATCTTAATATAAAGTGCTTGACAATTTCTACAAAATCAGCATCTAGCAATCTTCAAATCTTCAAATCTTCAATTCTTCAATTCTTCAATTCTTCAATTCTTCAATCCAAAATCTAAAATCTAAAATCTAAAATAAAATGTCCCTCTCTCGCCCTTGGGCCGATAAAAATCGGATTTCTGGCGCGCTTTCCCAAACAGGTTAAGAGCGCTGCAAACCGACATTTATTCGCCAAAAAGTGAGAGAGGGTGCGTGAGGGAGGACAAGTTTTAAATTAAATCAAGCCCGCCCAGCTTGTCCGACTTCAAAGAGGCAGTTTAGCCTTTCCAGTCTTTCTCAGATTGCGAGAGCACGTAGGTTGCTACATCCTCGATTTGTTCGGGCTTCAAGCGGCCGGCGAAAGCAGGCATAGCATTTTTGCCCTTAGTTACCTGAGTGGTAATAGCTTCCAGAGAATTCATGCCGTACTTCTCAAGAGCCGTCTTTTTCAAGGTTTTCTGCGCCATAACCACGTTGCCGCCACCGATGTGACAAGCAGCACAGTTCGCGCTAAAGATTTTAGCTCCGTTAGCAGCATCACCTGCCAAAGCAGGGCGGCCAAAGCCGACGGTAAAAATTGCGATCGCTAACAGGGCGATCGATAAGAGTCTTTTCAACGCAGTTCTCCTCTAATGGACACGTAAAGGGTGATTCTTTAGATATTTTACCTGTTAAAACAGGCGCGATCGCACACTCGTATCGCCTTCTCCCGAGTAATTTACCACTTTTTGGCAGTGGCAGTTCAACTCTCAAAATTCTCCACGCCCCAGCCCGGAGCTTTCTGAGCAGCCCGGATCACAAAAGCGGCTAAATTTTCAATCTCAGCCTGCGGCATCCAGCTTTCCGGCACTTGGCGGCACCAAAAAGTCTCCTCAGTACCGTCATAAGTCATCGGTTCTCTCAGATACGCCACCAGACTATTGATGTTGTTGCGGGGAGGCGTTGCCCCCTGGAGGTCAGCCAAAGACAGAGATACAGTCGGATCGGGCAAATTAGCACCTCCGACGTGACAATTCAAGCAATTTTGCTCGAACAAAACTTTGCCCGCAGACAACTCCTGAGCCGAAAACAAGCGAGTATGTCCCTCAGAGTCCAACTCCAGAGCCACAGGTTCGCTGGCTTGTAAATACCTATTCACGTAAGAATCGGCAGCAGCCAAAACAGGTTGAGGAGCCAACAGCACGAGCGGCAAAATAATTAACATCCCCAACAGAAAGCAGACAAAAGCACCACGACGCAGCATGAGGGACTACAACCTTTTGCGATAATCAATGAGCAGGAGGTAAATTTTAGATTTCAGATTTTAGAGCGAAAAACGACCGGCCAGCAATTCTTGCCCAACTTCAGCCCTCTCCAAATCCAAAATCCAAAATCTAAAATCTAAAATCTAAAATCGATTAGCGAGCGCCTTTGCCGCCAGCCCACTGCTTGGAGACAATTTTCGGCTGCAACAGAATGTGACCGGCAATCGCGTACAAATCGTCATCCGAGAGATTTCTCATCTCAGCGAAAATATCCGCGCTCTTCATGCTCGGATGCAGTTCCGAAATCTCCTCAAACCCGTCATAAGTGGTGGGATTTTTCATAAAGTCCACCAGCGACTCAATATTATTCCGGGGCGGGTTGGCTAAAGCCAGAGTTTCCGGACTCAAATTCACGTTGGGGTCAGTTTTCGTCATGCCCGCAGCGTGACATTGAGCGCAAGCCGAATTGAACAGGCGTTTGCCTTGCTGAACTTGTTTGAGGCTCAGCACCACCGGAGCACCCTTGTCATTCAAAGTCACAGTGCGAAGTTCAGGACTCAGTTCGACAGCCATCGCACTGCTGACAAATAACTGAAAGCTCAAGAATACAGCGGTCAGAGCAATGAAATATCTTTTAAGCATGGTTCTCCTTAAAAAAATCCGGCAAATTATTGAACGCTAAGAGATCGTACCTGGCAAACAGATTTGTGTTCACAATTCCCTGATTCTGCAACAACTGGCGAAAGTTTGTGCAGCTATACCTTTAAAGGTAGAGGAATTTTGCGAGCTAATCTGCAAGAAGTTTTGAGTCGCGCCTTTTTTCGAGAGTGGACATAATTGCCTTAACATCCTCCAAAGCCAAACGGGTTTGAGGGTGCTTGTAGGCAATTTCCAACTCGTCGCACAAGCGGATCACGTCTTCAACAGGGACGTTGAAGTCCTCTGCTATTTCTGCGATGGACAGGTCTGCAAAACCCATAATTTTTAGGTCGCTGACAGGTCAAAATTGAGTTGACGGCTATTAACTGAAAGCCGGACAATTTTAGAAAGCGCTGTTAGCTTGTTGTGTTAGTTTGTTCTGAGATTTTGTTTGATCTATCGCAAGCTAACTAACCGCTAACTGCTACTAGGCATTTTTGCCCAGCCAAACTCCAGGGCCAATCAACTTCCGATCAATATCATCCCACTGCTGCGTCGTTATTACCAATAGGACTTGCGCGCGCGGGGCTCAAAAGCCGGTGTCTGCGTGAACGTCTCGTTACCAAACTCAATATTGTTGGTAGAAGCCGGGTTTTTCGCAATTCCTCAGCAATTTCCTCTGTGTCCCGCACTCACCAACAGACAATCCTCCGGCGCGGCAGCTTAGGGAGAAAGTTTGAAAGCGTGAGTCTGCGGGGGCAAAGCGTGGTTGTCGCTGCCATTGAGGGCGGGGAATTCCGAGCCGGCCAAGAAAGGCTGGGGCTGGTGGAGGCTGATGAGCTGACCGAGAGTTTTCTTTAATTGAGTCCGGGGTACAATCAAGTCTACAAAACCGTGGGCGAAGGAGTATTCGGAAGTTTGATAATTTTCCGGCAGCTTTTCGCGCAGAGTTTGCTCGATTACCCGGCCGCCCGTAAAGGCCACAGTAGCTTTTGGCTCTGCAATTATAATGTCTCCCAGCATGGCAAAACTGGCGGTGACGCCGCCGGTGGTCGGGTGGGTCAAAATCGGGATGTAAAGCAGTCTCGCTTCCCGGTGGCGTTCCAAAGCCCCGGAAATTTTAGCCATTTGCATCAAGCTGAGCATTCCTTCTTGCATTCTTGCACCACCGGAAGCGCAGACCACGATCGCGGGCAAGCGTTCCCGCGTGGCGTGTTCGATGAGGCGAGTCAGCTTTTCTCCGACAACTGAGCCCATGCTGCCGCCGATGAACTGAAATTCCATGACTCCGAGGGCGACTGGCAAATTTTCTAGTTTGCCGATGCCTGTTTCTACGGCGTCTAAGTGGCCTGTTTTTTCTTGAAATTCTCGGAGTCGATCGCTATATTTTTTTCGATCGCGAAATTTCAGGGGATCGGTGGCGTGCAGTCCTTCGTTAATGGGTACCCAGGTATTGGGATCGATCAACTGCTCGATGCGATCGTCACTGTAAACTCTGATATGATGCCCGCATTCCAAGCAAACCATTTGATTTGCTCGCAGGTCTTTGGTATAACTGAGGGCACCGCAAGCTTCGCATTTATTCCAAAGTCCGTCCGCAATTTCTCGTTCCGGCCGTTCTTGGGAGTTCGGTACTGATTTTCGTCGATTTGCAAACCAATCAAATAGAGACATTAAAACTTGGTAATTGGTAATTGGTAATTGGTAATTGGGAATTGGTAATTGGTAATTAGTAATTGTTAGTTGTCAGTTGCTAGTTGTCAATTGCTAGTTGTTTAGTGACTAATGACTAATGACTAATGACTAATCACCAGATTCTGGCTCATCTTCAACGGGACTGATGAGGAGCGATGCAGTTCGCTGGTGTTCTGGAAGAACTTGCAGGGCTGTAGCACTTCCAGCCCCCAAATAAGATGCTATGCCCAAGTCTACAATCCGGGCCGGGATTTGATGAGCAGCCAGGAGCTGCTGCATTAATTCCGCTTCCCAGCGAAAGCTAGTGGTTTTAAGTGTAATCCAAGACACGGGACAATTTTACCAATTTATGAACCGATATTATGAAGTTCGATCGCTAGACTAGCTGCCGATCAGAAACTAAAATTCGGGAAAAACAACTGCAAGTAAGTAGATAAGATGGCTTCGCCCCACAGAGCAGTAATTGCTGCACCGAGAGCCAGAAACGGGCCGAAAGGCATGGGTTGACGCCGATCGAGCAACCCGAGGGCGATCGCCCCGCCACCGGCAAAAGCCCCGGCTACACAGGCGATGAATCCCGCTAGCAGCAAGTATTTCCAGCCCAGCCAAGCTCCCATCAAGGCGGCCAATTTGGTATCTCCGGCCCCCATCGCATTCTGCCCCAGGCCGATCGTCCCGGCGAGTCCGATGGCGTCAAACAGCCACAACCCCACAACTGCTCCCGCGATCCCGTCGAGTACGAGATAGTGTACCGAGTCGATCGGACTAAATGTCGGCCACCAACCTTTCGCCACCTGGAAAACCAATCCGACCACCAAACCCGATCGAGTTAAAGAATTAGGCAAAGTCATTGTATCGCAATCAATCAAAGACAAAGCCAACAGCCAGGTAAACAAAGCCCAAAAACCCAGAGTTTGCACACCCGCCCCAAACCGCCAGAAGATTAGCAAAAACAGCAAACCCGTAGCTGCTTCCACCAGCGGATAGCGGGCCGAAATCCGACTGCGGCAGTAATTGCAGCGTCCCCGCAGCCACAGCCAACCGAAAATCGGTATATTTTCGTAAGGTTTGAGTTGATTTAAACACTTGGGACAGCGAGAAGGAGGGTGTATCACCGACAAACCCGCAGGCAACCGATAGACTACCACATTTAGAAAACTGCCAATAGCAGATCCGACAATAAAGACGATCGCCGTGACAAGGCAATTAAAGAGAATTTCCATTAATTTGTCTGTTGACTGTTCATTGTTGACTGTGGTTATGTGTCACTTGTTAGTTGTTAGTTTTTAGATCGTGTACGGTCAATTACCCATCATAAAAGGTGTTAACAGTCAAAAATGCAAATTTTCATAAAATCCTGAAAACTTAGGCCTGCACTAGAAATTTATTTTATTGCGAGCGTTCGAGCGGACATAATATTAGTTACGAATGATTGATGACCAATTACCAATTACCAATTAATACATTTGAGATTCAATTTCGTCAAAAGTAACAAAACGTTCACCGGGCAACAAAACGGGCTGCGAAGCAAAAATTAGCTGACCTCGATCGCTTCCTTGACTGACAACTACACCGGCCGGACGCTGCATCTGGTCGGAATGCACTTTTAGATACATACCATAGGCCGATCGAGCAGCTTTGATCAAATCGGGAGCTAGCAAACTGTGACTTTCGGAAGTTTCTATCGTGGGTTCGGGGTTTGGTTGGTATGGGTTCACTGGAAACTTATCATAATGGTATTAAGTCGAGCTATTGGTGTTGCCTCTAGAGCGATCGAACTTACCTTATTTTTTAAGAATAAACTAGGTGGAAATTATTAATAGATTAACCTACAATCCTCCCTTAGCTGCGATCGAACTGCGGCTGCGAGCGCTCCTTTCTGCCCAACTGTACGCTGCTGCGTGGGTAGATCCGTCCCCCGCAACGCTCATGGGAGTTTTCGAGCACCTGCGCACTCTCCGGTACATCCTCCACGACTACGTGCCCAGGCCCGTGTCCGAATCTCCGCCCAACCCGGGCGAGGTGCGCTACCAGTGGCAAACAGGCACCTTGCTGTTCACCGATTTGGAAGGGTTTACGTCGCTGTTGGAAGCGAACGCGGCCCAAGGGCGCAAGGGAGCTGAAACGCTGCTGGGCGTGATTAACGACTATTTTGCCTCGATGATTGAAATTGTCAGCAAATCGGGCGGCGATTTGCTGGAGTTTACCGGAGATGCAATGCTGGTGCAGTTTCTGTCAGGAATTCACCAAGAGGATACAGCCAGGGCGGTGCGGGCTGGTTTGCGGATGCAGCGGGCGATGGCTGAATTTGCGAATATTGAAACGGCGCGGGGTGTTTTGTCTTTGAAGATGCGGGTGGGCATCCACTGCGGCCGCTACATTAGTGCTGACATCGGTACCCCGCAGCGGATGGCTCACGTACTGGTGGGACATTCAGTCCAGCAAGCCAAGCAAACTGAGGGTTCTGGGAGTGTGGGGCGGGTGTGTGTGACTGAAACCGCTAGAGAGTCTTTGGGAGAGCAATTTCGCTTTGAACCCGGGAAACAGGGTTATTTTTTGGTGGCGGACGATTTCACGGACGATCGACTCGGAGAGTATGATATCACTTTGACTGGGCGGCGGATGCCGAGTTCGGTATTGCTCGATCGCAGCGTAGCGGGTTTGGTAAAAGAAATCGGGGAATCTGTGAAGCGGCTTGAACCCCTTGCTAGTTATATTCCCAAAGCGATTCTGAGACTGCTGGTGGAAAATGCAGACAGGCGGAAAATTCCGCCTGATTTTCCCGAACCGACGGTGATGTTTGTCAACTTGATTGGTTTACCGGAGTCTGTGGACAAAGCTTCGCTGGAGGAAGAAGTCAATCTGGTACTGGGTTTTTCTCGGGTGTTTGCGTCGATTGATGCTGTAGTGTCAGCTAAAGGGGGCGTGTTGCAAAAAGTAACGGCTCACTTGAACGGTTCGGATATGCTGATTTATTTTGGCGTGCCCGACGCTCACACGGATGACGCCAGCCGCGCGGCTAGTGCGGCGATTGCGATCCGAGATATGATTGCAGGTTTGCCTCTGGTAATTATCGCGGGCGAAGAAGTAAAAGTAAGCTGTCAAATTGGGCTGTCCCGGGGGCCGGTGTTTGCTGCTGAGGTTGGGGAACCGCGAGGGCGCAGGGAGTTTAATATCCTCGGCGATACGGTGAATACGGCAGCTCGGTTGATGAGCAAGGCGGGGGAAAACCAAATTTTGATTGCTGAAATGGTGTTTGAGTCGATCGAGCTAAACTTCATTTGCGAGGCTTTGGGAGCTGTTGCTCTGAAGGGGAAATCTGCTCTGACTCCGATTTTTGCTTTGCAAGGTGCAAAAGGGGAGAAGGGAAAAGGGGGCGTTTAAATAACTTTGCTGGGCAATAGTTGTGCAAGTTTTATGCTTCACAAAGGCAACTACAGTACAACAGCTTTCCAGTCTGACTCCTAAATGTCAATTGTGTAATGTTGGTTGTACGATACATCATAATAAAAACCGCCGCTTCGTCACTCGCATAGACTAAACTCCGATCGATACTTCACCGTTCCGCTGCAATCCTGCAAAGCTCCACTTTCTAACTCCAAAACCATAAAAGCCTCATCTGGCACATCATATTCACATTTCAAGCTTTTTCTACTAGCAGGAATGAACCCAAAACGCGAATAGAAATCGGGATAACCAAGCACAACCACTACCTGAAATCCCGATCGCCTGCACTCTTGTAAACCGTGCTGGATCAGCAGCGTTCCTATACCTTGGCGCTGGTATTCGGGAAGAACTGCGACTGGTGCCAACCCCAGAATCGACAAATTGCTAGAACATTTTCCTGCGACAACAACCGGACTGAAGAAAATGTGTCCGACAATGCGATCGGGTTGGACGGCAACGAATGAATATGTAGCTGCTATTCCCCGCAATCGATCGACTAAGTTAGCCTCATTTTCTCGCCCGAATGCCGCAATATTAACTTGGCGAACGGTCTCTAAATCTTCTGGCTTTTCGGTACGGATATCCATAGCTTAGATTAATGGTTGTGCTGCCACTCTGGCAGACGTATTACTACAGAAACTGTTTCTATCTTTCGATCGCGATATTAATCAAATTATAGATCCCCTCAAGCCTTTTTCCTCTTTTTGAGCCATGTATTTTTGGCAACACATGATGCAACCACTGACAGATTACTGCCAAATGGCCAAAGTCCATCTCTTCCAATCTTCACCCGAGAGGCCGAACCGCTTAACTTTCATTATTGCGGCACAAGCTGACCGGAAGACAATCGCTTAATACCCTCCATCGCTGTAGTTTCTCCGGCTTTATCGCCGCCCTCACGAGCAATTTTTAAAGCTCCTTCGTAGGATTCAAGAGCTTTAGCATATTGACCGATACTTTCATAAATCGCGCCCATATTGTTGAGCAAGCGTCCAATACTTGTCTTGTCGCCGATTGCTTCTAACATTGGTATCGCTTGCTGAAAATAGATCAGCGCTTGAGTATCTTTACCGAGTTTGCGAGAGGTAAGTGCCATGTTGTTGAGGAGGCGGCCGACGCCAGCCCTGTCTCCGATTTCCCGGCGAATTGCTAAAGCTTGGTGGTAAAATTCCATCGCTCTATTAAAGTCGCCGATGTTGTAGTAGACGCCGCCCAAGTTATTGAGGGTACGGCCTAAATCGCGGCGATCGCCGGAGGTCGTGCGAATCGTGCGCGCTTGTTGGTAAAATTCGATCGCCTTGGCGTAATCTGCCTGTTCTCCGTACACTGCGGCGATGTTGTGGAGGGATTCTCCAATTTCAATTTGGTCGTTGGCACTTTTGGCAAGTTCCAAAGCTTCTTGGTGCAGTTTCATCGCTTCGGAAAAATTGTCCGCAATGCGGTTGACAAAACCGATGAGATTGATAGTGCGCGCGATACGACGCCCTTCGCCGATTTCTCGGTGAATGACTAAAGCTTGCCCCAAAACTTCCAAAGCTTTGGGCCTCGAACCCATTTCGGCATAAACTTCCCCCATATTGTTGAGGGTTTCTCCAATTCCGGGTTTGTCGCCTAGTTGCTTGCGAATTGCCAAAACTTGCTCAAAAGTCTGGATTGCTTCTTGAAACAAACCCTCGCGGTGCTGTTTTACTCCTGTTTCAAAGAGTTGGTCTGCTTGCGTTTTGGGGTCTGTTGCCTGAGCGAGTGAAGCGAAGCTATCCCGTAAGGAATCGCTCGCTTGGGCGCGCCTCGCATTGATAATTGGGACATAAGCCCGGGCGTCTGAAATTGCCAGCAAGCTGAGTGCGGGCGATAAGACAATACTTATAGCTGCGAGATAGCTGAAGTGGTAAGAGCGGCAGTGCACCGATCGAGTCCTCCAATAGCCAAGTTATAACTATTAAGATAGAGCTTTTTGGGATGTTCCTGCCGAATTTTTTCTCAATCGCTAAGTTCTGAGTTGGTTTTTGTCTTGCCAGACTGCCAGAATTAGCGGCATATTGTTGAGTGCGGAGATGACAGCAAAGTTTTTGCTGGGTGGAAGCGATGCTTTTTCATGGCTTTGCAAGATGATGTCCTGTTTGTCAACCGTGATCCAAGCAGTTCCTGACAAAACTTGAATTTCTCGATGAGTTTGAGGCAATCTGTATACCTCGTTTTCCATCAGCATAATGCGATCTGGCGCTGCCAACTCGGAAGATATTTGAAGCATAGCATCTCCTACTTGGTAATTGAGAATTGGTAATTGGGAATTGCTAATCGAAGACTGTCTTTCACTTCATTTCCACACCACCGACAATCGACTATTGGCAGTAACGCCGAGCGATCCAATCGCGCATTTCATCATCAGTTGCCCCGTCGATAGAGCGACCTGTAGCTCGATCGCAACCGTGCCACCAAGTGTTACCATCATTATCTGAGGTCTGCCAAATTCTCAGCTCGTCTGGGCCATCGGCGGCGAAGAAAAACTGCCAAATTTGATTCACAACCCAAAATACAGATCGTCCTTGATGTTTTTGGGATGGTTTAACTCGATCGGCAATCGAAACAATTTTTATTTTGGGAGGATCGATCGGATTTCTGCAAGTAGACATAGCCCACACCTTCAAGTTATAATTTCAACAAAAATTGCATCCATAAAATTACAAACAATAGCGTAACAATGCAATATTTTGATGGCAAATGCCGCCTAATATTGTTGTCGTGCAACTTTTGTTGAAGTCTATCTGTTACCTGATAAATTAACCTTAACTCTGCGGCAATTGACAATCAAAGCATTGCTTGCATAGGTTGTATGAATAAAATCGATAGATTGATAGAAGCCCTTGTGACAATTTGGGTACTACTGGCACACACGCTATGAACGAAATCAATACGCGGCGGATGAAACTCTCTCAAATTCAGGCTTTGCTAGCAGTAGCAGACTGTGAAAACTTTAGCGAGGCGGCTTTGCAATTGGAACTGTCCCAGTCCGCAGTCAGCCACGCCATCGCCTCTTTAGAAACAGAATTGGGAGTGCAACTGTTCCACCGGGGGCGACACGGTGCTCAACTGACGCCGGTGGGGCAAAGGGTAGTGAGTCACGGGCGTCAAATAGCCCGCGCCTTAGAAATGATGGTCAAAGAAGCGGATTTAGAAAAAGGTTTGCAGGGAGGCCAGGTACGGATAGTTACTTTTCGGAGTGTCGCAACTCATATCCTACCGGGTATTATTTCTAAATTTCGCAGTTGCTTTCCCAAAATTGCGGTCAGCATTGCCGAAGTTTATTATACGCAAGCTGTGGAAGAGGCTTTGCGATCGGGCAAAGCAGACATCGGCTTTGTATCTCTTCCCATCTCCGATGAATTTGAAACGAGGGAAATTTTGCGGGATAAATATGTTGTGTTGCTGCCGCCGAATGCACAATGTAAAAGTGCTCAGATTACCTGGGAAGAATTAGCGAAGTATCCGCTGATTTTGCAGCCGGCCGAAAATCCTTGTTCGATGCCGCTGCGCAAGTATTTGACAACAGCGAAATTTCCCTTAAATATCGCTTACGAACTCAGTGAAGATTCAACTATTGTCAGTATGGTGCTACAAGGTTTGGGTACAGCAATTCTTCCCCGTTTGGCGGCGGAACCGATACCTACTTCGGTGAAAGTTTGCAGTTTGCCTGCGGATTTTGAGAGGGTAATTGGGGTGGCTGTTTTGAAGGATGGGTTGTTGATTCCGGCCGTGTTTGCATTTTTGGATTTAGTTAAAAGTGTGGCAGAGGTTGATAGTGAGGGCGATTTTCCGATTAATCCTTCATGAGAAACCTAAGTCAGTTGTTATTGGTTATTGGTTAGATTGGGATTTTGTTACCGCAGATATCACAGATGAACGCAGATGAACGCGGATGGGATTTTATCTGCGTTCATCTGCGTTCATCTGTGATTTAAAAAAATCGCATAACCAATAGTACGATCGCTTATTTACTGCTAATGCGCTTAGCCACAAGACTAGAACTATCGCCTTGGTGGAATTTGACTCGACCGTCTACCGAGTTTTTATCCTTTAATTTGAGCCAACCGCTACCAGATGCAGGATCGTTCTCGTCATTACCGTCCCATGTAAACTCAAATCGCCGATCCTTTCCATCTTGTACGACTTCGCCGTCAATTTCACCTGATACTAAACCGAATTGAAATTCTCCTGAACCTGTTTGATCGATCTCGATATACGCTTCAACTTCCATGTCCAAGTAATCACTATCCCACAATTCCATCTCCGCGATCCGCCATTTACCGCTATATTCCATTGCTTTCATCCTCCACTTGTATTAATATTCGTCATCTCTCTCACCCAGTTGCGTAAATTCACCTCCGCTTCTACTTCATCTAGCTGCGCTGCTGCCAAAAATTCGTACAGCTTGGACTTCGGAAGTATTGCAAAAGTGGGGCTGACCGATACTTCCAAATACTCATCGTTCTCCAGCTTATAAATTCGCCATTCTCTACCATCGTACCGCCAAAACTCCGGTACTCCCATACTGGCATAGAGAGCAAGCTTGTTAATATCGGTATGGGTGATATCTACTTCTACGACTAAATCGGGTGGCGGATCTGTGGCTAAATCTACTGTGCGACCGGCTACGAGGGGCTGATTTTGGATGTAATAGGCATTATCTGGTTCTGCACCGCGCTCTAAGTCCGATCGATCGAGGGTTGTCGAACCCATTGTTTTGATTTTTAAACCTAGCTCTACCACCAAAATCCGAATCAAAAGTTCGATTAAGCGTGCCGAAAATTCGTGTTCTTCTAAAGGCATGGTTATTTCTAAAATCCCTCGATCAAATGTCAATGTAGCCGCTCGTTTATCACCCAAAATCTGTAGCAGTTGTTGATAACCCTGCCAAGTAATATTTCTAAACACTACCCGCTGTTCGCCTATGGGTAACGGTGGTGCGATCGGCGCAACAGAAATCATATTTTTTACTTCCAGCTATGATATTTCTAAAATAACATAAGGAACAGGCAAGATGCCTGTTCCACAAATCACAAATTATTGATTGTGGAAGGAACAGGCAAACAGGCAACAGGCAGAACAGGCAACAGGCAAGATGCCTGTTCCACAAATCACAAATTATTGATTGTGGAACGGGCATCTTGCCCGTTCTTAAAAATAGTCAACAAATTCTATTTACTCTGAGCTTTTCTCTGCCGCAAAATAAATTCTGCTATTGCTAAATCAACCGGCGTTGTGACTTTCAAATTCGTCTCTTCTCCCTCAACAATTTGCACTGGTAAACCGCATTTTTCAAACAAAGCCGCATCGTCTGTAACTTCCCAACTTTTCTGTCGCCCTTCTTCGTGACACTGCTTTAACAATTTCACTTCAAATCCTTGGGGAGTCTGAGCGGCCCACAAATTGCTTCTGTCTGGGGTGTCTCGCACGATCCGACGCTCATCTACGACCTTAATCGTATCCTTGACCGGGACGGCGACAATCAAGCCCGGACAGCTCAACAGGGCCTCAGCAGATCGATCGAACAATTCAGCAGTTGCCAAACATCGGGCCCCGTCGTGAATCAACACTCGATCGGCATTTGGTGGCAAAGCCTGCAAACCGTTGTAAACTGACTCTTGCCTGGTCGCGCCACCTTGAATCAGTTCCACGGGCTTAACCAAAGATAAATCGCTCAGAATTGCTTTAAAATCAGGAAAATCGTCTGGCTGACCCATGATGCCAATCCAGCTAATGTGCTGCGAAGCTTCAGCAGCAGCCAAAGTCCAACTCAGCAAAGGTTTTCCCAGCAAAGTCAGCAGCAGTTTGTTCCGCTGACTCCCCATCCGTCGCCCCGAACCCGCCGCAGGAATTAATAAGTACATTAACTAACCGTTCTTAACCCAACTAGGTATATATTAAGAGCGTCCTGTACTTTTGGGTCAGTTGTTTAGCTGTCAGCCAGTAGCTTTTAAAGTCTAGAAATACTATAAGCTGATAGCTGAAGGCCGATCGCTGAGAGCTACCTCGATAGATAATAGCCGAGCGTTTATGATGCGAATACTAGCACTTGTCCCTGGCGGGATTGGCGACCAAATTTTATTTTTCCCCACCCTCGATGACCTCAAGCAGTCTTATCCAGAGGCGCAAATTGATGTCATCGTGGAACCGAGGGCGAAGGGCGCTTACCGAGTCTGCAAATCCGTCAAAGAAGTCTTGACGTACAATTTCAAAGACCGCAACGCTATGGCAGATTTGGGCAATTTACTGGGCGTAATTCGCGATCGCGAATACGAAGCAGTGATTTCCCTCGGCCAGCGGTGGACTGTAGGACTTCTGCTGTGGCTGACCGGCATTCCGCAGAGAGTTGGCTATTCGGGAACCAACGGCGCTCGATTTCTCACCGCTGCCGTACCGCTGAAAACTGAACAGTACGCGGCTTCAATGTACCACGATTTGCTGCAAGGATTCAACATTACAAATCCTTGTCCGGCACTGGCAATTAATGTACCAAAACAGGACATTCAGTGGGCGGAAGCCGAACAGCAGCGGTTGGGAATCAAAGAGAGCGGTTACATTCTAATTCACGGCGGTTCCAGTCAATTAGCTGTGTCTAAAGGTATTGACAAAATTTACCCTACAGGAAACTGGAAGCAAATCATCGAAGACTGTCAGCAGCGGCAGCCGAATTTGCCCGTTGTTGTTGTGAAAGGCCCCGAAGATGCAGACTTCGTGACAAAGTTAGTCGAGTTATGTCCCAAGGTAAAAGTTATCTCGCCTGATGATGTCGGCAAGTTGGCTGCCACCATTGCTGCTGCTAATTTGATGATATGTACTGACAGTGCGCCGATGCACTTAGCTGTGGCGGTTCAAACTTATACAATAGCTTTGTTCGGCCCGACTGAACCGGCGAAATTGCTGCCAAAGAGCGATCGATTTTTGGGCATTAAATCTCCTACTGGCAAAATGGCAGACATCTCTCCTCAAGAGGTTTTAAAGAAAGTTTGGGGCGGCTAGAAACTAGGATATCTAAGTCAGGACACGGCGCGGTGCCCTGTCCCTACAATTTAGCTGGTTTCCAGGCTCTGCCTGGGAACCCATATCTAGAGGCTCTGCCTCGCTTGTCTGGGCTTCACAAGAGGCATAGCCTCGCTTGTCTGCGTCCCCAGGCAGAGCCGGGGGACGAGGAAAGAAGTCGGGTATCTAAAACTCGATGTTAGTCTTCCCAATCATCCATCATCCTCATGTAAATACCAAATTTACATGAAGTTGCATAAATAATTCACAGTATTCCGATCGGGTGGCATCTGGATATTTATCGACTATCTGAGCAAGTTGAGCAGAGTATCCGTCTAACTCACTTTTCATCGTGCCACCCTATTTTTCTGGTTGTACATAACCTTTTATTTTATTTGGTTTCAGTAGTCTCTGTACAAAAGCTTTACTCACATCAAATTGCGTGGCTAATTTTCAATTGATGTATTTTCTGACTCGTAGGCTTTGACTACTTTTTATCCCTCATTCGATGGAGTAAAGTTTGATTTTACCCGTTCGTGTACTGACATGAGTGTACTCTATCTACCTGCAATCTGCTGTAGCTACTGACGGGTGTTCCCCAAACCAAAAGTTTTGACACGATCGCTCCTGAATCAAAAATTTAGCCGTAGTTAAGAATACTTGGCGTTGCTTAATACAGGAATGAATTCAATAGTTCGGAATTGCCATCAGCCCTCGGAGGGTGAGTTTTGTAACTTCCGAAAAAATTTTGTTCGTACCGTTAATCAGCAACGCCGAATACTTTACTCGCGCCAATTCCTAACGATTGACGCTGCTCATATCGGGGTAGCGATCGCCCGCCGCAATTCCTAATGGTAGCGCTTTCCCGAGCTGGTCTAGTTCTGCTTGAGTCAGCGTCACAGCGGCTGCGGCAATGTTTTCTTCTAAATAGGTGCGGCGTTTGGTGCCTGGAATCGGCACAATGTCTTCGCCCTGCGCTAAAACCCAAGCCAGTGCCAACTGTCCAGCTTTGATGCCCTTAGCCGCGGCCATCTGCTCAATCTGCTCGACTAGCTGCAGATTTTGCTGGAGATTATCGCCTTGAAAGCGAGGGTATCGTTGTGCTCGATAGTCTCCGTCAGATAACGTGTCGAGGCTCTTGATTTTGCCTGTGAGAAACCCGCGCCCCAGAGGGCTATAAGGCACAAATCCAATCCCTAACTCTCGACAGGTGGGCAAAATCTCGGCTTCTGGCTCGCGGCTCCAGAGCGAATATTCAGTCTGGAGTGCGGAAATAGGATGCACTGCTTGGGCGCGGCGGATCGTGGCGCTCGCGGCTTCGGAAAGCCCAAGGTAGCGAACTTTCCCGGCTTGGACGAGCTTCGCCATTGCGCCTACGGTTTCTTCGATGGGAGTGTTTGGATCGACTCGGTGCTGATAGTAAAGATCGATCGCATCTACGCCCAGACGCTTGAGACTGGCATCACAGCAAGAGCGGACATATTCGGGTTTGCCATTCACGCCCTTAAAGCTGCCGTCGCTACCGCGTACATTGCCAAACTTGGTGGCGATGATGACTCGATCGCGATGCCCTTTAATTGCTTTGCCAACCAACTCCTCATTGTCACCTACACCATACATATCAGCCGTGTCGAGCAAAGTCACGCCTAGCTCTAAGGCGCGATGAATGGTGGCGATCGCTTCTGACTCATCGGCTATGCCGTAGAACTCGGACATCCCCATACAGCCGAGTCCTAACTCTGAGACTACTAATCCTTGATTGCCGAGTTTTCGCTGTTTCATGATGTTTTCCTATTAGTCTAAAGTTCTGGACGTGTCGGACGGACGATCGTTTCATTTACATCAAAATCACCGGGCTGCTCAATGGCATAGGCGATCGCACGGCCAATGGCATCTGCATCAATGGCGATCGCATAAAATTCATTCATGCTAGAACGTTTGAGCTATCTCGGTTCTTAGCGACTGCTGACTCCATCAGTCGTGCGTCCGCTCATTTCACTCGCGTCGATGCGGTAAATTGCGATCGTTTCTGAACGTCCTTGAGCGTCAATCCAGGTTCGATTGATAGCAGGTGACAGCGTTGGATTGCGTTCTTTGATCGAGTGCATTGCCCGATCGATGTCTTCCTGAACAGTGAGGCGGGAGGCTCGACCATTCACGATCGCGCTGCGCCAATGAAGCGCATCGTGTATTTCTTCAACCTGCAGACAGATTTCGGGATTTGCATCTATGTCATGAGTCTTCATGCCTTCGGTTGTAAACAGGTAGATGTCCGAACCTTCGAGATAATAATTCATTGGCATCACGTAGGGTTTGCCTTCGTGTATGCAGCCCAGATGACCGTATCCTACTTGTTGTAGCAGCTCGTGTATTTCTTTTGAACTCATTTCATCAATATCTAACATTACTATTCTCTTAAAATTTCAGTTGATTGGTAGTATTGAACAGAAATAATCCCGGCTTTACATCTGTCGTTGGATGGAGTCGATATGTGAAAGTCAATGCTCAGAGTCAATAGCCTGTTAAGAAAGCGATCGCCTCACAAATCTTCTGCCCGCTTAATTGATGCTTTTTTACCCGCAGCTACGCTAGCAACAAACAAACAGGCCGTGACTAGGGCGATCGGCTTCAGGGTTTCACCAAGCAAAATTGCCGAGGCCAATATCGTCAAAAATGGTTGCAACAACTGAATTTGACCTACCCGGACAACTCCACCAATTGCCATACCATGATACCAGGCAAAAAATGCGATAAATTGACTAATAACACTCACATAAGCAAAACCGATCCAGGCGATCGGTGAAGCTATCAACCCTTGTTTTAAAACCACAAATATTGTTGGCAAAACCTCGAAAGGAGCTACAATCACCCATGCCCAACTGATAACTTGCCATCCACCTAACATCGGAGCTAATCGCCCACCTTCACCATAGCCAAAAGCAGCCGCAATTACCGATCCCAGCAACGCTAAATCTGCGAGCTGAAGATGTCCAGCACCGCTAATTCCAAAACAGACAACCGTTGTGCTACCGGAAATACTATAGCCATCCTAAATGATTTGTGAGAAAAAACCATAGCTAAAAAGCTTGGTAAGGTCAAATATTATGAAAGTAGCAAAGCTGCTCTTACTCGCAAATGCTACAATAATAACTTGTGAACTTCTCTTTGTTTGTTAACTCTGCGTGTTTTGTGTTCTCTGCGATATAAACAAGTGCTTATGAAACTATACGAATATTCGCTCTCTGGGAATTGCTACAAAGTCCGCTTGCTTTTAAATCAACTGAATATTTCGTTCGCTAGGATCGAAATTGATATTCTCAAAGGAGAAAGTCGAACTCCTGAATTTTTAGTCAAAAACCCGAATGGGCGTATTCCTGTTTTAGAAATAGAACCGGATAAATTTATCTTTGAATCCAATGCGATTATATTTTATCTGAGCGAAGGAACTAAGTTTTTCCCCACCGAGCAATTTGAACGAGCTCAAGTCATGCAGTGGTTATTTTTTGAACAATACAGCCACGAACCTTTTATTGCGACTTCTCGGTTTTGGTACATGACAGGAAAAGCTGAAGAATATCAAGAAGCACTGCAACAAAAACAAGCACCCGGTTATGCTGCTTTGGGGGTGATGGAACAGCATTTAGAAAAACATGACTTTTTTGTTGGTGATTTTTATACTATTGCTGACATCGGTTTATTTGCTTACACTCATGTTGCGGGCGAAGGCGGATTTGATTTAACCAGATTTCCAGCAATTCAAACTTGGATCGATCGCGTAAAAAGTCAGCCTCGATATATCAGCATGACACAATTAACTTAAAATTAGTAAGGTGCGGACTCCGCACCCGTGTCTGTAGATAAATTAAATTTATGAATTGCTAAGGGCTACATTTTGCCTAGTTTCGCTCGATCGCCTCGCAGCATCTGCCACCTTCAAAGCGTACAAACTACTGGCATTATTCACGTACAAAGGTGTACCGTTTGACAAATATTCCAACACCATATCGGTGTCTTTAGCAAACAAGCCGCGCCGCGTTCCTACTTTGATGGTTTGCCGATTGTCTCCCTGAATTAATTGACCTGATTCTGGAGTGAAAATCAGCGTTCCCTCTTCCCCGTAGATAGTAAAAATGTTTTCAGACTGCCAAAAAGTTTCGCCTTTTCCGTAAACAGCTTCAGCGACAAGGCCGTTGGCAAAGCGCAACTGTGCATTGCACAAACAAGCTTTGTACAAATCCGGCTGAGTGTCCCAAAATTGAGCTTGACAGTTAACGCTTGTGACTTCCCCGAATAAATCGGTAAATCGGTGCAGTCGCGAAATTGCACCAACTAACGGAAACCCAAAGAGGGAATGTTGATAAGTCCACCGCTGCGGGGCTGGATGTTGAGGATTAACAGTCAGGTAGCGGGCGTAAAATACTTTACCGATTAATGGCAACGATTCTTTGATTGCTAGGTGCAAACCGCCTAACAGTTCGATGTGTTCGATGTGGAGGAATTTTTGCTTTTGGGCGGCAAGTTCGATCGCCCTTTCTGCCTCAGATACTTCTAAAGATAGAGGATATTCGACCACAACGTGCTTGTCATTTTCTAATGCCGCCAGGACGATTGCCCCGTGATCCCGGTTGACCGTACAGACCATTACCAAATCTAAATCGTCTCTTTCTACCAGCTTGCGCCAAGAAACAGCAGCTTCGGCCCCGAATCCCTGACAAAATGCTGCCGTTTTCTCAGGGGTGTGGCCAGCAATCGCTACTAACTGCGATCGCCCATCAGCTTGAACCGTCTGGGCTCTCAACTTAGCGGCAAAACCAGTACCCACAATCCCCACGCGAATTGGAGAATTAACTGAAAAACCAAAGCGAGTATCAATATTAGTCATAGAATTTTAGATGGGATATTTTAGATAGTTACAGACTTGCGGTGCAAGGGTTTAGGTTGCCATCGCCCAGATTTTAAGCTGTGGTTGTGGTGCGATTTATTCGATCGATCCTTCAACACCCAAGTCTGGATGCGATCTAACTATACATTTCACCGCCTGCTGGGACTTGCCTTGCAGCAAGTATTGCGGAAACTCGATCGACGTACCGCAAACCAAAAAGCGGGTTTTTGGGCTGTATTTAGCGACTCAAAACAGGATTTTTCCCAAAAACCGGGTGACTGGGCGCAAGCCCGGCAGCAACAGTATCGCACCGCTGAACCCAACATAGGTATAAGCAATCAAGATGAAATTAGAAAAAGTTATAACTAATCCCATTCAAATTTTTGGTAAAGGAGTGTTGCAACCTTGCTTCTTTCCCCTACTATCATAGAGGTAACGAACCTAACAGCTAACCTCAGAGCTAATAAAGCCTTGAAGGTTGCATTAGGAAAACTTATAAATTTTGTTGAATTTTTGAGAGGATTAGTGCATGGCAACTTACAAAGTTACCCTCATCAGCGAAGCCGAAGGACTTAACCAGACCATTGACGTTAATGACGATGAGTACATTCTCGATGCTGCCGAAGAAGCAGGACTCGACCTTCCCTACTCTTGTCGCGCTGGTGCTTGCTCCACCTGCGCCGGCAAAATCGTATCAGGCACAATTGACCAATCCGACCAATCTTTCTTGGACGACGACCAAATCAAGGCCGGATATGTCCTCACCTGCGTCGCCTATCCCCAGTCTGACTGCACCATAGAAACTCACAAAGAAGAAGAGCTCTACTAAGAAAGGACGCTCCGCAGGATACCCTCAGAAACCCGGTTTCTAGTTTCTCAAATTAAGCTGAAATAGCGCAATTACGTTAAGAAACGGGGTTTCTGAGTCCAAGACTGCAACAAAGCCGCCAGCGGTCTGTCACTCCCAGCTATAAATTCCTAGCTGTTTGAGCAGATAGCTGACCAAATAATTTTAGATTTTAGATGGCCGATTTTAGATTAACTGTGAAACCAATCTAGAATCCAAAGTCTAAAATCTAAAAATTTTAGGACTTACGCCAGAAATCGGAAAAATCAGGGATTGAAATAGTAGAGTCGCTGCTGGCGATCGCCAAAATCAATCATTTTTGTGCAAGTCCTAAATTTTTGCAGGTTAATTACCAAATCCAGGCTTTCTAACCTCTTTATTCGGGGTTGTACAGATGCGGTATGATTGAAGATGAAAGTCTATCAAATTTGAATATAATTTGTCCTCAATGTCCGTCCGTAAACCTCAATAAAAATGGCTGAAAAAGGGGAAAACTTGCACTATATTTGCTCCGATAGCGAGCGTCAATTTATAGAAATATATGCGAAACTAGGTTATTCAGCTATGGGTCAAACGGCATTGTTGACATCTCTATGTTGAAGGCAATGGATTTAGGCGGATAGAACGTCTGACGCGAGAGTGAATCACAACACGGTGATTAACTGGGTAACAGCCGTGGGGAATAGCCTGCGATCCGAACCCGATGATGAAGAGATTCCCGAAGTGGCCCAGATTGATGAGTTACAGACTTAACAAAAGGTAAAAACCAAACAAGCTGTGGGTCTGGACTGTTCTAAATAAGAGCCTTCCAGGTATTTTAGCCCGAGTTGTTGGAGATCGATCGTCTCCAACATTTAAATTTTTATGGACTATTATTCGGGTTGGCAGTTTTTTTTAGGTCAGCGATAGTTATCTAGTTTATCCCCAATTCAGTGACGATTGTGACGATATAGTCAGCAAAATCTTGCTTGACGAGGGTGGAAGAAAATACTCGTTTGAGGTATTGTCTAGCTCGCCTACACTGTTAAAACTTTATGTTATTCAAAATCATTAGAAATGTTATAAATTTCCCTTCGGCTGGTTGTTGGCGATCTAAAACACAAGACTGTGCCTCTCTCTGGTTGAATCATCCCTCAATTGTGCAACGCCCATTTCACCGTCGGCAGGGACTTGCCTTGCAGCAAGTATTGCGGAAACTCGATCGACGTACACCAAAAAGCGGGTTTTTGGGCTGTATTTAGCGACTCAAAACAGGATTTTTCCCAAAAACCGGGTGATTGGGCGCAAGTCCGACAGCAACAGTATCGCACCGCTGAACCCAACATAGGTATAAGCAATCAAGATGAAATTAGAAAAAGTTATAACTAATCCCATTCAAATTTTTGGTAAAGGAGTGTTGCAACCTTGCTTCTTTCCCCTACTATCATAGAGGGAACGAACCTAACAGCTAACCTCAGAGCTAATAAAGCCTTGAAGGTTGCATTAGGAAAAATTATAAATTTTGTTGAATTTTTGAGAGGATTAGTGCATGGCAACTTACAAAGTTACCCTCATCAGCGAAGCCGAAGGACTTAACCAGACCATTGAGGTTGATGAAGATACTTACATTCTAGATGCTGCGGAAGAACAAGGACTCGACCTCCCCTACTCTTGCCGCGCTGGTGCTTGCTCCACCTGCGCCGGCAAACTCATATCAGGCACAATTGACCAATCCGACCAATCTTTCTTGGACGACGACCAAATCGAGGCCGGAATGATCCTCACCTGCGTCGCCTATCCCCAGTCTGACTGCACCATAGAAACTCACAAAGAAGAAGAGCTCTACTAAAATGGGGGCCGCCAGCAATCTCCTCTAACTCCAAGCTATTGATTAATAGCAGTTTGAGGCGATAGCTGACCGAATAATTTGAGATTTTAGATAGCAGATTTTAGTTAACTCGTAAAATTCAGCCTAGAATCTAAAATCTCAAATTTCAAAATTTTAGGACTTGCGCTAAAGATTCGGAAAAATCCGGCATTGAGATTGCATTGCTCCTGCTTGCATTCGATAGTTTTTACGCAAGTCCTCACTCAATTTTGGGAGTTTAATTTTATTGGCCCCAAAATGTAATGTTATCGCTGAGCGGCACAACTTGAGCGCCGGGAAAATAAAAGCTCAGAATTTGAGATCCGTTCCAGCCCAAATTAGCTAAATTGTAAGAACCAGTCTGACTCATTCCCACTCCGTGTCCGAAACCGCCTCCGACAAAAGCATAACCGTTGAGAGTTTTGTCGGGATTGTAAATTGGTTCTAGGTAAAAAAGCGTGCTAATCGGCGGGTAAAAAGCATTGCGAATCTCGTCTTTGTCGATATCGATGGGGCCCAAGTCAGTTTGAACCTTCATTTTCAAAACTCGACCTGCCGGCGACCTTTCTACCACTTCCACTTGAGTCACAGTTTTAAGATTAGCCAGCGGGTGCTGTTTCTTCTGAAGATACTGTTTGAGAAATCCACCAATCGCTGTCAAAGAAGCTGGTTCGCGCCACCGAAAAGTGTCTTCTTTTTCTTCATTAAACCCTTTTTCCAAACTGATAAAGCGGCGGAGGTTGTTTTCATCAGACAAACTCTGCTTGGACAAATCCCAGACATTATTAGGGGAATCGACGATCGATCGCAAATATGGACGTTCCGCGCCCTGCCACACATCGTTAAAAGAGGCTGTCACGCCACCGCTAGACGCAGAATAGAGCGCGTCTACTAGCTGATTTTCGTAAGTTAGCACCAAACCGCTCGTTTGGGCGATCGCCTTATCACTTTGCGGGTAAACCTCGGTCAAACCTTGATAAACTTGGCAGTTAACATCAGCGCACAACTCATAATTATCCACAGCAAACCGGCGCAAATTTCTCAGGGCGTAGGTTCTCGCTAAAATAGTTTGAGCCACAATCGCAGCGTAAGGCGAAAAAGCCCCTATTTCGTGAGGAACAACACCCCGCAAATAAGTTTCCGTCAGCACCTTATTCACCAAAGTATAAGTGCCGTAAGAATTTTTTTGCAGGTGCAAACTGCCGCCATAACGGCGAGTTTGTTGAATAGCTTTTTCGGGTTCAATAGCTGTCGCCTCTTGGGTAGTTTGTTCCAATACCTCAATCACATTTTTCCCCGCCGTCACATCCAACTCATTGCGGTTGAAGCGAAAGCCGTTTAAAACCCAAAATGCCTGGGGTACTTGTTTAAAAACTTTGGAATCCAAAAAAGCTGTTGTGTTGCCTCGTTCTTGCAAACTTTGCAACAGCCAGCGCCGCACCAAAGGAGAGTTGTAAGTATCTCTTTTCGCCCAAACTTGCCAGCGCAAAGGTTGAGCAATTTCTACTTCTATTCCCTGGGCGCGCCACTGATTAGCGCTGTCTTCCGCACTCTCGAAACTGCGGTGAGAACTTAGTACCACTCGTTCTTCTACTGCCGGCGTTTCCAGAGGTTTCGGGGCTATTTCTAACTTGACGCTAGCAGCCGTTTTGGTTTCTATGCCTTGAGGAGTTTTGTAACGCAAAGTTAAGCTGTCGCCCGGTAATGCTTTCAGCGTCAGTTTGTCGGTTGCTTTGGTACCAAACCGCTGCACCACGCCAATTTTGATCGGTCTATTTTGGGGAGTTTGGGCGTATCCCGCAGCGCTAAAAATGGGCAACAGGCACAATGCGGTGAAAACAGTGCTAGAAATGCAGCTAAACCATTTGTAATTGGGAGTTGGAGGTGCTTGAGCGAACACGGTTATCTGTCTCGCGATAGTTGAAATTGGGGGATTTTTGATTGTACGTTAGCACATTTTGCCGCTGCTATAGGGGAATTCCGGAAGAGAGGCTGGTTTAGTTGCCAGAATTCTGTTAAGTCAGGACTTACGCCAGACCAAAGAAACCGGGTTTTTTACGCCCGTGTGCGTGCTGCAACTGCTCTTTTCGTACCCCTGCGGTAAATCTGTCATTGCGAGTGAAACGCAGGAATAGCAAAAGTTGCGATCGCTTTACATTCTGTTACACGCTAAGGTTTATAGCAAACACCAAAACGGTTAGGACATTCTTAATCGCTGAAATCCTTGCTAATTCTTCCTTCTTCCTTCTTCCTTCTTCCTTCTTCCTTCTGCTATATTTGCACCTACCGACTGATTGGCTAATCATTTATTCTGAGCACTAATCTCATCGCAGAGGTGTTTCTCGCTTTCATCAGCATTATTCTGCAAATAGTCGTGCAGCCAATCGCAACCTTGGATCAGCATTTCATCTAAACTTCTGATTCGCCACAACCTGGCTGTTTTGTCATTTGATGCCGTAGCGATGTATTTGCCGTCGGGACTAAAACTGACACTCAATACCTCATTTTGATGTCCTTGAAATTC
>NZ_JAUBTQ010000015.1:0-59462 GCF_036702515.1 Microcoleus sp. BROC3 | reverse complement strand
TGACATCCCACAACCTGGCTGTTTTGTCCTTTGATGCCGTAGCGATGTATTTGCCGTCGGGACTAAAACTGACACTCAATACCTCATTTTGATGTCCTTGAAATTCTCGTATCAACTTACCCGTGACATCCCACAACCTGGCTGTTTTGTCCTTTGATGCCGTAGCGATGTATTTGCCGTCGGGACTAAAACTGACACTCTTTACCGCATCTTGATGTCCTTTAAACCGATTTTGTTCTCGGATGTTGTCGAGAATCTGATTTAGGGCAATATGGGGAGTAGATATCGGGTAGTCTGCAAGGGAAAGAGCTTCCTTGACTGTAGCTTTAAGTTCTTTCCCTGTATTTACGGCAGAGAGCAAAGCATCTATTTGGTTATTGCCAGATTCAAACAGTTTCAAAGCATCACTTGCAGATCGGTCTAATCGGTCTAATTTGGTCAATTTCTCTATCTTGTTGACTTGCTGCCACGCTACTCCCGTTAGGGTGACAGCGCCAATTAAGCTAATGCTAAATATCGTTGCGCCAATAGTAGTTAGCCATTTAACTTGTCGCTTTGCTGCTGCTGACAACTGTTCTGCTTTCTGCCGCGCATCTGCTAATATCTGATTTTCAGTTTCAGTCTGCTTGACTTTTTGGCGTAATTCTAGTAATTCCGCACCGCGCTGTTTGCGGATAAAAGGCACTAAATAATCGTGGACAAGCTGGTAGCGTTCAATCGGAGTTGCTGGCACTTCTAACACCAATCCCGATTTAACGACAATCTCTAAAACAAACTTTAATTTTTCTGCCTCGCTTCCTAAATCTGCTGCTAACTCAGCCAGAGTTTTCTGAGGACGAGTATTGTTTTCATCCGTCAGCAAATACAACACAAGTTCGGCAATATCTTTATTTTCCTGCCCGCAGTCGTCGATAACTTCTGCTAAAAATTCCTCAACCAGTTTGACCTTAGCCTGACTGCCAAGTTGCTGATATTCACTCAGTCGAGTAATCTGCCTTTTTTCCAGTTGCATTCCCACGACTTGAAGTTCGATCGGCCGTACTTCTCCCACTTCACCTGCTAAATCTGCTACCAGTGCGTTTGCCAAATCATCGTCCAAGTAAAATTGAGATCCTTTTGTTAATGTTTGAACAATAGCTTTCGCATCTGAAATTGAGAAATTTCCCAAGTAATAGCAGATTTTTTTCGTGAGAATGTCGTTGTCAATAATTGATAAATTGGTGGCGCGATTAAATTCTAACAAGTAGAAAAGATAATCTTCCCGCAGCGACAGGATAATTTTGAGGTCGCTAATCCGATTTAAACATTCAGCCAGAAAATCATATAACTCTCGCCTACCAATTGGATCTCGATAAGTAAAGAAAAATTCCTCAAACTGGTCAAAGATTAATACAGTTAATAAATTACGGTCTTGATTCAGTTGCAACTGTTTTAAAATAGCTGTTGGGGTGTCGATCGCCGCTGACACATTCACAGCTTTTAATTGTTCAATTCCTGCTTTCAAACACTCACCGCAATTCCTCACCCAATCATGATATGATTGCAATAAAATAGGCAATACGTCCCGCGCTTCAAAAGTTGTCAGTTGCAGTGCCGGAACTAACCATGCCTGAATTATCGAACTTTTTCCTACCCCAGATTGTCCGTGAACGATCGTCAGCTTGCAAGCAGGTGTACCTATCCGTTTACTTATCTCTTTAATATCCCCCGCTCGCCCGGAACCTGCTTCTATTTCCTCAACAATTTCAGCTTTAGACTTACCGGATTCTAAACCGATGTCAATTATTTGTTGCGGCGACTGCAAGCGGCTGGCACCGATAAAAGCTTGCAACCCATATTTGCTTTTAACTGCTTGTTGTTCGAGTTTAATGTAAAAGGCTTTTAAATATTCGCTTTGCTCAAAATAGAGAGTTCTCAACTCTTCTAAAATCCTTAGATAAAGCTGCACGTCATCTTGAGGCTGTGTAATTTGTTTAGCTACTTCTAAGCTGTTAACTGCCTGCGACTGTTGAGTGAGATTTCGCTGCGCTTTTGCCAAAAGTAACCGATACAAACCATTCTTTTGTTGGGCTACTCCTGGTTGTGCCAAAATAGCCAATGCTGATTGAGCCGATTGGCAAGCTTTTCCCCACTCCAAACTTTGCAGCGCCACCTCAGCCAAAAAGCCGTAATCTTCAGCTACTTGACTCGGAGTGCCGTAATTTTTGTGAATTTCTAAGGCTTTTTTAGCTAAACTTTGCAACTCTTCCCAAGCTTGTAAAAGTCGCAGTACTTCGCAGAGTTCGCTAATAGATTTCGCAGCTAAATCATATCGCTGCACTTGCTCAAAACTCTCCAGAGATCGCTGTAAATACTTTCTAGCTTCTTGCCAATAATTTTGATTTCCTGCCCGGTGCAATTCAGCTTTGCGGTTGTAAGCTTGAGCAATTTTCTGGCAGACAATTCCTTGTCTTTCTAAGTGGCGATTTTGCTGCCAAAATGTCAAACTTTGCTGATAATGTTCGAGTGCTAAATCTATTTGATTTTTCTTAACTTCAACTAAACCCCGAATAAATTGCCAACTAGCTTGCAATTCCTGGTCTAATGCTGCATTTAGCAAATCATTCTCCAGCAACTCCATTTCACAGTCATCTAATTTGAAATTCTCAACATCAGCAAAAGCTTGACTTGCTTGTTGTTGTAACAAATTCATCAAATCATCGGGCGGCATGGTAAACTGAATTGGAGGAGGAGCCCAAGACTTCAAATCATTCGCCGATCGACTGAATTTAGACAGTACGGAATCCGTCACCCATAATATCAAAGGAAAAGCAAAATCTTGCTTGAATTGATCTCGCGCTCTATTAGCCCCAGCTAGCAGGTCATCAATAGCAACCACCGATTCTAGACCCACAATCATTAAAGTTTTCGGTGGTTGCTCTTGGACGGCATTGAGAATGGTTTGATAAAGTGTTTTTGTCGCAGGTTCAAGGGTTAATTCTTGATATTCCACAGTCGATCGCGCGCGCAGTTTTTGCAGCATCAGGTAACGCAAGCTAGCATAATTGCAGCGCACTATAGTTAAAGAAAACTTTCCTTGAAAGCGGGCGATAGTCCGTACCAAAGTAGAGAGCGATCGCTCATTTTCGGCCGCAATATCTTCGGCTAGATTTGAGTTTACCATAATCTCACGAATTTTGCTGCTGCCACAGCTTAAATTTGTCAGTTTCCATCAACAGCGGATTCAAAGCAAACCAATTTCCTTGAGGGTCTGCATATTCAAAAACCCACAGGTTTCGCAGCAAATCTTGGTATTCTTTATCTCCATTAATGCTTTGTTCTTTCACCACCTTAAACAGTAATTCCCACTCATCATTATCAATGCCGCGAATCAGAGTGTCGCGGGAACTGCGAATCACTGATTTCAACACATTTTGCGAAATTGGAGGGTCATCTTGCTGCAAGCAACCAAACAGCATCCCCATCAAGTTTCGCAGATGACCTCCGCTGACTCGGCACAATTCATCTAAAGTTTCAGGACTGTCAAAAACTTCGGTAATTAATGTGATGTGTTCCTCGGTTGACACATCAGGGAAAGCCCGCGACATCACCATCCGCCGCAGCAAATTCATCCCCTCAACACATTCGCTACCGTCTCTATTCTTTACAGGTACCATTGGCAAAACTTTCGGGTCAACTCCCCCCCCCAATCGATTTTTCAAAATTTCACTTTCATTGCCAAAAATCAATCCCAACGGCAGGGTATAAACTAAATGGCAATTTAGTTTCCGTAACTGATCGCCCCGGTCAATAAAGATATATTCTGGCAACAGTCGCCCCGAGGCATTGGATTGAGAAACTATCCGGTCTAAGTTGTCAACAATCACCACCAATCCTTTTTTACCCCGCTGCTTTAGCTGATTAATTGCTACATCAATAATTTCTTGATTAATCAGTTCTAACATTTTATTCGCTTGCGGTTCCATGTACTGTCTCAGTTTAGATCGCAAGTCGGGATTACTTTTGGTTTTGGCAGTAATTTTGGCAATACCTAAAGGCAGAGAAACTTCCAGATTTCCGTCTGTATTGCCCTTATATTTGCTGCCAAAAAGTTCTCCTTCAGCTTCTAAAGTCACAGGGGTTTGTAAAAAAATCCAACTATTTTTTAAGAATTCTTTAAAACCCTGGGGCTGCAAGGAAATTTTGCCCTCTTCCAAGCTTTGGGTGACTCGCCGTGCGATCGCTAACATGATATCTGTCAAATCGAGATCCATTTCATCGAGGTCTTGTGTTGACTCGAAGTAAACTACATGAAACCCCTCATCTGTCAACTCTTTTTCCAATCGCGACAATTCAGTAGACTTGCCACAACCAATATGTCCGGTAAACAATTGGCAAGTCGGTTTATCTCGTGCCAGACGGGTAATTGTCCGTTTGAGTATGTTAATAACTTTTCCGCCGCGCACCTCAGCAAAATCAATGTAGTAGCGCTGATCTTCGGCATTGCCCAATATCAGGGAGTGACTGGGGTTGCAGGCGTCGCAGAATCGATCGAAATCTAGGTTCATAAAATTTTCTAAATTAGTTTTTGTAGTTATTGTAGGGTGGGTCAGGGCTGAATGTTATTACCAGCGACTAAACAATTTTCGGGCTACGCACCCTACGGTTAGTTAGCTGACCACCCATACGTCCAAGACTATTAGTGTGAACCTGGATGCTGTTTCCAATATTGGTAGGCGGCATAGGCTAAGGTGACAGCGCCAGTGACGATGGCTGCTTCATCGACCTCAAACTGCGGGTGATGGAGGGGATAGTTCGGTTTGTCAGTCAGTCCCACTCCTAAGCGAAACATGGTTCCCGGTGCGTGTTCTAGATACATCGAAAAATCTTCCGCGCCGAGGGATGGTTCTGGTAAAATTTGGACGCGCGATCGACCTAAAGCTTCTAAAGCCGCAGTTTCGACTAATTGCGTGAGTTTTGGGTCGTTTTGGACTCCGGGGACTCCGCGCTTGTAGGTGAGTTCGTACTTAGCGCCGTAAGTCGCGCAGACGCTAGAAACAATTTGTTCGATCCAAGCCGGCAGTTTTTCGTGGGTTTCTGGATGCAGCGATCGCACGGTTCCCAGCAATTTTACTCGATCGGCAATCACGTTCGGCGCTCGTCCGCCGTTAATTTGCCCGATCGTCAAAACCAGCGGCCTCAAAGGATTTTGCGTGCGGCTAATGGCTTGCTGCAAAGTGGTAATTATCTGAGAAGCAATCCAAATTGCGTCGATCGCCTCGTGGGGACGCGCACCGTGGCCGGATTCGCCCATCACAATCAATTCTATGTCATCTGCCGCCGCCGTCAGTGCCCCGTGGCGGATACCGACGCAACCGCCGGGAATCGTCGGGAAAACGTGCACTCCGAGGATGCCGTCAACATCTTGCATCGCCCCATCTTTAATCATCCATTGAGCACCTTGGGCAATCTCTTCTGCCGGCTGAAACAAGAAGCGGACGTGACCGGGCAATTTTTCTTCTAGCTGAGACAATATCATGGCTGCGCCCAAACCGACTGTGGTGTGGATGTCGTGGCCGCAGGCGTGCATGACTCCCTCGTTGCGGGAGGCAAATTCTAAGTTTGTGCGTTCTTGAATCGGCAAAGCGTCCATATCGGTGCGAATTGCCAGCCACCGGGACTCGCTGCTGTGGCCTTTGAGTTCGCCGAGGACTCCTGTTTTGCCGATTCCTTCGATGGCGCGGACTCCGCTGGAAGCGAGAACTCCGGCTACGTAGGCGGCGGTTTGATATTCTTGGCCGCTGAGTTCGGGGTGGGAGTGGATGTGGCGGCGAATTTCGATTAAGCGGGGTGCTAGGGTGGCGGCTAATTCTTTGATGCGGGGAAGCATGAATTTAGTTGGGGAGTGCGGTACAAGCTGTAGTCAACTAGGTTAACGCATATGTTTGGGGGTGAACAGGGTTATAAGGGACAAAAGTGCGATCGGGCTTTTGGATAGCAATCCTATTTTGTTTGTGAATAAGATTTCTTTTTTTTACCGCAGAGGGCGCTGAGGGCGCTGAGAAAAGAGATAAAAGAGAGTGAGGCAAAAACCCGGAACAAAAGTCTATATTCTAGGTTCAAATCATGATTTTTTGTTGATAATCTCTGGTTGTGATACCATCAAACAGTAAATTTACAGCAGATTCCACATTTATGAAGGACATCCTAGATCGATCCATACCGTAGGGACACGGCATTGCCGTGTCCCTACTTCATAAACCTGGAATACGCTGTATTAAAATTATTTTCTATGATTAGTTTAGGATTGTGGAATGCGATTATTATAATTACTGTTGCTTGGTTTCTCAAAGCTAATTGGCGATTAGATAGCGACAAAACAGCATGGCAAGATTCTTTATTTTTGAAACATCCTTATATTCAAAAGTTGAGTGGTTTTTTTTCTCAGCCTATCGTTAACATTATTTTGCAAGTAGTTATTGTATTAGTGGTGACGAGATTTCTCAGTTATACCGGTTGGTTGGTTTACAATCTGACTAATCGACCAGATCCGCCTTACTGGGATTTTAAGTGGTTTTATGTAGCGAGTAGATTAGCCCATCAGCATTTGAGTCCCTTTAATGTCGAGGTGTTTAACATCGGTTTCTGTAGCATCACAAAAGTGTGTGGGTTTATTCCATCTTTTGTTTATCCACCTAATATCATTCCTCCGCTGTGGTTTGTGGGCTATTTCCCGATGAAGACTGCATTCACAATCTGGACTTGGCTGCATCTTATTGCCACAGGTTTTGTTTTATGGGGAGCGAATATCTTGTTGGTGTCGCACTCACGAGCTTTTCGGACTATTTGTAGTATATCAGTTGCATTCCTCTACGGTTTTGTCTTCGATCTTCAAGTTGGCAATGTGGCAACTTTTATTGCCGTTCTGCTGTTATGGATGTTTATTTATGCTATAAAAAATCAGGATTTAATTGCAGGAGTTTTCTTAGGAATTGCACTTTTTAAACCAACTTTAGTTATATTGTTTATTCCTTATTTTTTAATCAAAAGACGGTTTCAGCTAGTTTTTATATCTCTAGTCACGGTAACTTTTTTGGCAGTTATAGGTCTAGCTGTAACGGGCAATTCTTTAACAGGATTTATACAGGATGCGACTCGTGGATTTCCACTCTGGCTCAACGACCCATCGAATAATGCTTATATTTCTATGAGTCGCCTTGATTTAAGGGTTATGGGGCCGAGATTTTTCCCCGATAGTCCCTTCGTGGCGAAGCTATTTTCTGACTTGATTGTTCTGGTGCTAGTTGGTTTAGTGAGTTGGTATTTTTACAAAAAACAATCTCGCAATGCTTGGTCAAAAAAGGTTGACTTATCTGAAATGGTGCTAATTTCTACTTTGAGTATTGCTATCAACTATTCTCAGCCCACCAGTTCTGTGATGTTAGCACCGGCGGTGGTTTTTTTGCTGAATGATTTATGTTTTCAGATTAAAAATTGTGCCTTCTCTAGGCAAAGAATGTCGGTTTGGTTATTGGGCGTTGGCTGTGTCATGGTGCAAACCGCTGTGATTCATGGCGGGCTGTTGGTGTTTCTAGGAAAGCGGTGGAACTGGAAGGGGGGGGAATTGCCTTATTTGTTTAAAGTAACTATTTTTTCACTACCGAGTTATGCGATTTTAGGCCTTACGTTAAGTGTTTTAGTCTTAGCAATTACCTCTCTTGGTCAAAAACAGGTTGCTGAATTTGACCCTTTGGATCAGGTTTCTGGTTAGAGGAAAAACAAAACCCCACTCCAACACCCAATAAACGGCCCGACAGGTTGGCAGTTGAGAATGACCCATCAGCGTAGAGATCAAAGGTTAATTGCTGCTGGGTTCATCTTCTGTAGTCTTTTTAGCCAAGTAAGCATCTACAGCTTCAGAGACAATCCGACTTACGAGATTGCTGACTGTCCGGTCTTCTTCCTTGGCCCAATCTTCCAAGACGTTGTAGGCGTTTGGAGGAACGTAGCTGGTGACTCGTTTTAGGTTTTTTGCTGGCAAGTTAGGCAACTGGGAATTTACTTCATACATCGATCGTACTTTCTTTGTACGCCTCTTGCATAGTGACACACGGTGTGATAGCGATCGCGCGCAGTGGTAGTTGCTAGTTTAATCGTCTTTGGATTCATTAAACTTGCCTTCCTTCTGCGCTCTTTCGAGTCCTTCTTCGACCAAAAGTAATGCCATTTGGGAAATCGAACGACGCTCAATGCTCGCCAGTTTTTCTAACTTCTCCTTAATTTCGGGCGGCGGGTAAAAGGCAACTCTGGGAGATTTTGCAGGACTCACATTGTTTGGGGGTAGCGTGTTCACCATGTCATTTTAGCTGACTGCAAATTTTTTAGAGATTTTTTAAGCCAAGGTAGCACACCACAATCTAGTTTATGCTATAGTAATCTAAACACCCAAAAACCAAACCCCCACCGCTCAGACTCGCAATCGTTCGGTGGGGGCTGGAACTCCCATATTTAGGAGAAACTGTATGATATCACAGCCAAAATCAGTTCCCGAACTGCTCCGGGAAGAAATTCCTGACGTACCTCAAGGTAAGCAACCGATTCGTTTGCTGTTGTGTGGCGTTCCCAAAGCGGTAGACAGCATCGTTAATCTGTTGCACGTTTTAGGTTTTGCAGAAGTTGGGGAATGGAGCCCGCCTCTACCATCGCCGATAGCGGGTGAGGTGATTCGGATTTTAACGCGTTACTGGAAAGAGTAATTGTTGAGGGCGATCGCACTTTTTTTGTGAAGTGCGATCGTCCTTTCTGTCTCATTTAGGGCTTACCCATAAATACCAAAGAAACCGGGTTTTTCACGACAGTTAAAGGCCCGGATGCAGTATTTCCGTAAAAAACCCGGTTTCTGCCTCCAGGAGTACGATCGTCAGAATGTTTTAATTGGCGATCGCCAGCGCATCCAAAAACAATATAACAGAGTCAATCCCAACCAGGCCGACACACAGCAAAACCCAGGAAGCGCAACATCAATATTGGGTGAAGACTGCGCGTTAACTTCAATCAATTGATTAACATAGGGTTGAACAAAATTGTCATGAGCATCTTCTAATGCTTCGCGTTGTTTGATTCTGTCTTCTTGGTCGTTCATCCTTAACCAGCCTTCATTTCAAGTGTCTGAAGGTATGGTCGGTTTGGGGTAGGACAGCAAAGCAATCCCCCCGGTCTGAGCGGCCAGAAACTTGATATAATCAGCGTTAGAGCGGTTTGGGGTACGTGGTGAAGATTGCAGCCCCCCCAAAGTTCTTTTGCAATTCCCCTCCCTTGAACCCATGCCGAGCAAAAAGAAAGTCACCTATGGGCCTGCTGTTAAAGAACGTGCCAAGCGCTTATTAGAGGCACTGTTGGCTTATGTCAATTGGGAATTAGAAGACGTTGCTGGAATCTCCCTAAGCCATACATGGCAGGAGGATAAAACTACAAAACAACCGAAATTGGTGATTGAAACCCAACTGAGAACGCTGGAATTTCTCACGGCAAAAGACAAGCATGAAGGGAAATTAACTACAACCGAGATTAGACAAGCACTAAATGAGCATTTAAAGGACTTTTTGGAAATCCTCGAAGATAATCGTTCTAAGACGCAGGGAAAAGAAGACTGGCACTTTACTCTAAAACTGTGGAGTAAGGACAAGGAAAAGAATTTAGAACAATTTGAAATTGAATGGGAACGCCTACGCCCGGAAAAATCTAAGCAACAGGAGGAAACTCTGCGGGAAACGGTTTCTGGAAAAATCCCTAAACCTGAAGACGAACCCATAAATTGGCAAGAAATCTGCCACCAAAACCTCGCCCAACAAAAGCAACTCACCACCAACACCTTTACCAACGCCAACGGGATGACACCGCAACTGGATGAGGTTTATGTTCCCTTAGCCATTGTCGAACGTCAAAAACCCAAATCTCTGCCGGGGAATCAGCCAGAACAAAAGGAAACAGAAAAACTCATTCCCATTGCTGAACAACGCTTTTTTGAGGATGTGTTGCGACAAGGGCAAAGCGAAATTAGTCAAGGGCGAAAAATAGCGATTATTGGCGAACCGGGTTCGGGGAAAACCACGCGGTTGCAGAAGATTGCTGATTGGATTTTAGAGCAAGATTTGGGGTTGCCGATTTGGGTATCTTTGGCAGATTTAACCCAACCGACAATTACTCAATATATCGAGGATATCTGGCTGAAACAAACAGGTCAAAGTCTTACTATTGATGCACTCACCCAACAAAAACACCTGATTTGGCTATTGTTGGATGGGTTGGATGAAATGACATCTAAGGTGGAAATGCGCCATGTTTCCGCACTTTTGGGGGGATGGGTGCAGGCGGCGCGGGTGGTGGTGACTTGTCGGGTGAATGTCTGGGAGGCGGATAAAAATGCTTTTTCGGGGTTTGATGTGTTTCGGAATTTGGAGTTTAACCCCGAACAGGTGACGGACTATATTCGCCGTTGGTTTGCGGGGATGGGGGATGCAGTGACGGGGAAGAGTTTAGAGGCGGCGTTAGCAGAGTCGGAAAATTCCCGTCTCAAGGAGTTGATTCAGAATCCGTTGCGGTTGTGGATGTTGTGTCTAATTTGGCAGACGGGGGGCGGTTTGCCGGAAACGCAGGCGGGGTTATACGCGCAGTTTGTGGATTGGGTGTATCGCTGGAAGGTGGATGAGGAGATTTTAGACCAACGGGAGGCAATTGATAAAGCCTTGGCGCGGTTGGCGTTGGCGGCGATGGAACAGCAGGATGAGGTTTCGCGGTTACGGTTGCCGGAAAGTTGGGTGTTGAAGGTTTTGGGAAGTCGCTCGATTTTTCAGGCGGTGATGAAGTTGGGGTGGTTGAATCGGGTGGAACGGTTGCCAGAGGCGATTTGCGTGTTTTATCATGCGACGTTTCAGGAGTATTTTGCAGCGTTGGCGGTGGATGATTGGGATTATTTTTTACCTCGAAATCATGTTAATTTTCCGGTGGTGGGGAAGGAATATCAGATTTTTGAACCGCAGTGGAAGCAGGTGATTTTGTTGTGGTTGGGGCGTGGGGATGTTGCGAATGAGGAGAAGGAGAGGTTTATTGAGGCATTAGTGAATTTTGATGATGGGTGTGGAGAGTGGAATTTTAAGGAACTAGATAGAGGATTTTATGGATATCGCGCCTATTCTCTCGCCGCCCCAGGAATTGGTGAGTTGAAAACCTGTTCCCTTGCTAATCTGATCGTGCAGCCAAGAGTGAAATCGGGTTTTCCTAGTTTAGATTTTATTTCAGATATCACCTTTCTAGAAGCTTGTAAAACATCATTAACTGCTGAACCGGAATCGGAAAAGATTTTCTATAAATCTGCTGCATGGACTGCTAATAGTTTAAAGGAAAATTTAAAAAATATTATGTTTTTTGAATTTCCTGAAACTGTTAAGTCTGAACATCCCTATCCAGTAATTTTAAATTTTATCATGGACAGATGCGAGGCAGGAACTCCATCTAACTCTATCTTCTACATATCCACTCATGGTCCAAATGAGAGTATGAGTGTTTCCATCTTAGGGAAAATTGCCATGACTAACGAACAAAGAGAAAAGCTATTTTCTGCCCTCCAACCTCACCTCAATGCTGAAACCTACGAAAACAACTTTAACCTCTATCAGAACTGCTACAAAGTCCTCTCGATCGTTGCCCAAAACCTCCCCTATCCCGACTTCTACCGCGCATGGCACGGTTTAACCCAAACCTCCCCCCTCGTCCAAACCCTCAACCTCGCCCAACTCCCCCAACTTCTGCAAACCCAACTCAGCGAAACCAACCTCTACCAAACCCTGCAACTTTTCTGCATCGACGGTAGCAAATTCGATGACCGCGATAACCCCGCCGCCGACATCTACCTGCAACTAATCAAAAAACACCACTGCCCCAAATCCACAGAAGGCACACCCCGCACCCTCACCGAACTCAAAATCTACTGGCAACTCCTAGACGGGGACAAACACCCCATCCTCATCTTCTACGAAGACCCCACGTCCCCCGCCGCCCAAGGTTTGAGCCCTACTTTCCTCAATGCCCTTACCCGCTTCGACGGTACAATCTGTCTCATCGCAGACACGCCTCACCCACCCCTGCAAACCTTCTCGCCCCATGACCCCGATTTACTTCAAACTGTCATAAACTGGCTCAAACGACTTCATCTAGAGTCCTAAGTTTTGACTGTCGGGAGTTACGCATCAAAACCAAAGAAACCGGGTTTTTCACTTTAGTTAAAGGTCGGGATGCAGTATTCTCGCAAAAAACCCGGTTTCTGACTACCCGCAAACCAAAGAAACCGCGTTTTTGGCCGCTTCTACGAGGTGTAACGAAGTATTATCGAAAAAACCCGGTTTCTGACTACCCGCAAACCAACGTTGGCTAGAATAAATTTAATTAATTTACATCAACATGAAAATAAATCGGCTTTATTTCGTGATATAATGAAAACCTTAAATAAATCCCCGAAAAAAAGCAATGTCTGAAATTACTATAGACGAAACCAAACTTAAAGAATTGCTCAAAGCAGCGATTTTTGAGTTGTTAAAAGAACAAAAAGAAGTATTTTCTGAAATTTTAACAGAAGCCCTAGAAGATATAGGGATGGAAAATGCTATCAAAGAAGGCGAAAATACTGAAACAGTCAGCCGCGACCAAATTTTCAAAATCCTGAAGAGACAACCATGAATGTGGAGTTTAAAAAGAGCTTTGAAAAGGATTTACTCAAGATTCTTGATGCAGACTTGTTGCAAAGAATTCAGGAAGCGATAGAAGAAGTTGAGAACGCCGAAAAATTAAATGAAGTCAGCAATGTTAAAAAACTAAAAGGTGATGCAGACTACTATCGCCTGAGAGTGGGCGATTACCGAATCGGTATTAAAGTTAATGATGCCGTAGTCTATTTCGTCAGGATACTCCACCGCAAAGAGATTTACAGATACTTTCCGTAATCATTTCAGCCTTCACCCCATCCTCACCAACTCAAACTCAAATTAATCTTTAATTATTGTCAGGCTGGAAGCGCAAGCAATTGAGCGATCGCACTCTCTGAATAGTTTCAAAATCGCGATCGTTATGAACTAAAATAAGTTGGTGTTCGATCGCAAGTTGGGCAATGCAACAGTCGATACTACTTCTAACCGTTAACCCCTGTCGTTGCAAATCGTAATAAATCCGAGCAGCCGCTACCCAAGTATTAGGCGTAGACTCGATGTAGTCTTGTTCTTGGAGATAAGTTTCTAATAGTGTCCACTCGCGATCGTCTCGGCAACCTTGCAAAAGCTCCATCTGAGTAAATCGGTTCAAAAAAATACTTTCATCATTAATTATTGCTTCCAGGGATTGGCGTACTACACCTGTCCTGTCGCGGAAAACGCTGATCCAGACTGATGTATCAATCAGAAACATTTCGGTTTTCCCGCAAAGCTTTGTAGTCGTAGTCAGTCGAAAATTGAATTTGTCCGCTTAAATCGAGTAAATTCCGCTTTTTCCGGGTGCGAATTAATTCTTGCAAAGCAAAGTCAATCAGTTCTTTTTCTGTCTTGAAATTGGTTAAGCGAAAGGCTTCTTTAACCAATTCTTCGTTAAGTTCAACGGTGGTTGTCATGGTTAATGGTTGATTTCATTCTCTCATTCATTATGGCATAGCCACACCCAACCCTTAACCTAACCCAACTTCCCCAAATCCTGGTTTCCCCAACTCACCGTAACCAACCTCAACCAAACTCTCCAACTCCTCTGCATCACCGACACCAAACTCAAACTACCCAGATTCCCGACTTCTCAAAGAAGTCAGGAATTTACAAATGGTTAAATTGTCAAGGTGTTTTATACAATTATGACTTGGGCGTATAAGTCGATCGCACTTGCAACTCCTTCAACTGCTTCTCATCCACACCAGACGGCGCATTCGTCAGCAAACAAGCAGCCTGCTGCGTCTTCGGAAACGCCATCACATCGCGAATCGATTCCTCACCAGCCAACAGCATCACCAACCGATCCAAACCGTAAGCAATGCCTCCGTGGGGCGGAGTTCCATACTCAAACGCATCCAACAAAAAGCCAAACTTATTGTAAGCTTCCTCAGTCGATAAGCCGATCGCCTCAAACACCTTTTCCTGAACATCCCGCTGATAAATCCGCAGAGAACCGCCGCCGACTTCTGTACCGTTTAACACCAAATCGTAAGCTTGAGCTCTCGCAGTTTTCAAATCATTAATATCGTCGGGATGCGGCGCAGTAAACGGGTGGTGCAATGCTTCCAAACGCTTCTCATCAGCGTTCCATTCAAACATCGGGAAATCTGTCACCCACAGCAGATTCATCTTGTCTTTGTCAATCAATCCCAATTCGTTACCCACGAACAAACGCAATCTATCCAAAGTCTTATTGACAGTTATCGCGTCAGCCGCTGCGAATAACAACAAATGACCTGGTTGCGCGCCCGTGCGATCGAGCAATTGCTGTTTTTGTGCTTCCGTCAAATTATCCTTAATAGCGCCGATCGTATCAATTTCGCCATTATCCCGCACCCGAATGTAAGCCAATCCCTTCGCACCCGCTTCGCTGGCTTCCTTAAACAAATCGCCTTTCGGACCCGGTTTAATCCGCACGTTAGAAATCGCATCATTCCCGCCCGGAATCGGCAAAACTTTCACAATTCCGCCCGCAGCAACCGCCCCGGAAAATACCTTAAATCCCGAATCTTTCATCAAATCGGAAACATCGACTAATTCCATACCGAAGCGAGTATCCGGTTTATCGCTACCGTAGCGATCCATTGCTTCAGCGTAAGTCAAACGCGGGAAAGGACAAGGCAATTTAACGCCTTTGACAGTTTGGAAAATATGGCAGACTAAACCTTCATTTAAGGCAATTACTTCTTCCACAGACATGAAACTCATTTCCATGTCTAATTGCGTAAATTCCGGCTGTCTGTCGGCGCGCAAATCTTCATCGCGGAAACATCGGGCAATTTGATAATATCTGTCAAAACCAGACACCATCAACAATTGTTTGAACAACTGCGGCGACTGCGGCAAAGCATACCATGCACCGGGAGTGACGCGGCTGGGAACTAAGTAATCTCTCGCACCTTCGGGAGTCGCCCGAGTTAAAATCGGCGTTTCAATTTCCATGAAACCTTCGACATCTTCCAGGTGGCGGCGCATAGCTTTCACAACTTGGTGGCGAAGCTGCAAATTGCGACTCATACGATCGCGCCGCAAGTCCAAATAGCGATATTTCAGCCGCAAATCTTCCCGCACGCTTTCATTTTCCGCCGTCGCCACCTGAAACGGTAACTGTTTGCGAACCGCATTCAACAACTCAATTTCGTCAGCATAAATTTCCACCTCACCCGTAGGCAATTTCGGGTTGAGGGACTCTTCGGGGCGGCCGGTGACTCTACCCGTAATTTTAACCACGTATTCGCTGCGTAAAGCCTCAGCCCCGTGATAGGAATCGGGAGTCCGTTCAGGATCGCTGACAATTTGCACAATACCCGATCGATCGCGCACATCCAGAAAAATCACCCCGCCATGATCGCGGCGGCGATCCACCCAGCCGTAAAGGGTGACAGTCTCTCCGATGTGTTCGCTTCGCAGTTCGCCGCAGTAGTAAGTTCTCATGGTTGGGGGTTATGGACTAAAAATAAGGCTTTTTGATTATAGCGCTTAGTGTCAAAACCTTTTATGAACAGGCAAGATGCCTGTGCCACAAGAAAATTCAATCTTTGTGGAACAGGCATCTTGCCTGTTCTTTAAATATCAACAGGCAAGATGCCTGTGCCACAAGAAAATTCAATCTTTGTGGAACAGGCATCTTGCCTGTTCTTTAAAATGGTGTCATATCTGAGTTTAATCCTTCTTGTCAAAAAACGCCGTCAGCGCCGTCCATGCAGACTTAGCCGCATCCGTCAAGCGAGTGCCGATCGACTCAATTTGCTTCACAATAAGGTGCCAATTCTTTTCAGCTTCCGTCTGAATGTGGTCAACAGCTTGTTCGATGCGATCGCGTTCGATCAATTTATTTTGTTCCACCGCTTCTCGCGCTTGTCGCACTGCTTTCAAATAAGCTTCGCGACTGACTTCGCCGGCATCTTGCACCTGCGCTTGCGCCCGCGTTTTAATCGCATCTACCACCAGCCAATTTTTCTCAGTTTCTTTCTTAATCAGGCTGACTGCTTCTGTGAATCTCTCGTGGGCGAGATCCTTATTTTCTTCGATCGCCCCGGAGGCCTTATTCACAGCTTTTAAATAAGCTTCGCGGGTGAGTTCGCCCGCTGCTTGCACTTCGGCGGCCGCGCGTTTTTTAATTGCTTCAAACAGCGCCGCAGTTTCTGCGATCGCCTCATCAGTCGCGTCGGGCATCTCTTTTTTGACGAGCTCCGTCGTTTCGAGAGTTGCCTCTAAAACTGGTTCCTCGGTTACTTTTGGATCTGTCATCTCAATCTTCTCCTGTGGTAGTAAACATTTTCCAAAAATCTCACAGTCCCTGGATGCAGACTTTGTAGGTGTAGCGCCAGAAGGAATTGTGGTCTTTTATACAGACTTTGTACGTGTAGCGCCAGAAGCAATTCTGGCATTTAATAAGAACTAGGCAATTCTTGTTCCAGCTTTATCAACTTTTGTATCCGCGCTTACCTAGTTGGAATGACCTCAGTTCTCTTACATTATATCTACCAAAGTTGCTCTCGTGTGTAGGATACCGCCAAATTGCAGGTACGGTTTAGCGCACTTAAATTTGCGATCGGTCTCTCTACCTAAAAAAACACACCAATAAACTGGGTTTCTCAACACAATAAAACGGGCAAATTTAATACTTTCAATTTTCCAACTGCAAATCTTCGCTTTCGTTCGTATATAACAAGTGGTGACATCTTTGAGCGTGCAGTAAAGATTGAGGAAATTCGTACTGAGATAAAAGGATATCTTCGAGCGCAACTTTCATTTGATTGGCGCAGATATCTGGCGGCACTTTGCCCATTCCCGTACCCATGCCGGGAATAGCGATAGTTCCAATGATATGTTTGACTGGCGTTCCATCTGGGACTGAGCCAAATTTTACGAGAGTCAAAATAGCGCGGGTTGCTAGATAAACATTTACTGTTTCTCTTAAAACTGTGGGAACGCGCATAATTGGTGCAGCTATTAAATAGGGAATTTCAGGATGATCGGTGTCTACAATTTCTGCCATTCCTACTAAGAGTTCGCCGTGATGTCGAGCCTGAATTAGTTTTTGCAAGCGTTCAAGAACCTGCCCTCCAAAATATTCCGAAATTTCTAACTCTAAGCCGTCGTCCATGAAACCAAAACTATTCCCCGGACTAACAATAGCATCGCATTTCACATCAAATATTGAACCGTGATGTATCTTTACATTTTCCATACTGCCGCAAGTGCTTTCCCACGCTCTAACTAAACCATCGTCTAAGGTAGCCAGCACAATTTGCATAAATACTCTCTCTTAATTTTAATTGCGAACAGCTAGAGCGATCGCCAATTTAATCCTACAATACTTTACATAAGTCGGCTGAATCTAAAATTCATCTCAATTTCAACTAGCAAATGTCCAAGAGCTGTATGCTACAAGACCCGAATCTGCGCCACCCGATCGCAATTAGTTTAGGTGCCGTTGCCGGCGCTTTGAGCCGGTATTATATCACCTTGTGGTTTGCCAATCGTTTCGGGACGGCTTTTCCCTACGGAACTTTTTTTATTAACATCACGGGTTGCTTGGCTATGGGATTTTTTATTACCCTCGCTTTTGAACGGGTGGCGACTATTCCGTCGGAAGTGCGGTTAATGGTAGCAACGGGCTTTTTGGGAGCTTATACTACTTTTTCAACTTACGGTTTAGAGACGAATGTCTTGTGGCGCGATCGATCTTACAGCATCGCCGCTTCTTACTGGGCTGGCAGTGCCATACTCGGAGTAATCGCTGTTCAGCTAGGCATCATTTTAGCACGAATTGGCAAATAGATAAAATCGGTTTGTGCAAATAATACCACTTAAAAAAAATAATGCAACTCTAGGCAAACTCCCAACCCATACAGCATCAGTCAGTCGATTTTTGATCGGGGTTGCGGATGGTAACGATGACATCTTTTGAACACAAGTTCCCTTAACCTAATACAGGGAGAACTTTTAACGGGGTTGCTACCCTGTCAGGTTTAAGTGTAATGATGTTTACTGCATGGTGTTTTCCGGCGGAGCGGCTAAAGTCTTCAAGCTGTTTCCCTATCTTGTTTTCAGTTTACTCTTTATCGGTTAATCTCACGTTTAATAAATAATGCTTCTTGCGATCGGATATCGCTGTTCTCAAAAGAACAGTTAACGATTTAAACAGCGTTTGGTGCGTTTATTCTCGTACATAAGTCGATCGGCCTTTGCCACCAATTGTTCTAATGAAAAGTCATTATTGAAATTCCCAGCCTGCACCCCTAGACTTATTGATAGTAGATAGGCTCGATCGTGCTGTCGATTAAAGCTATCAATATTAGCTTGCAGCCGATTATAAAAATTATATGAATTTTCAGAAAAAGTAGGAACAAATAAAGCAAATTCATCTCCTCCCAGTCGAGCCACAATATCTGAATCCCGAAAACTTTGCTTCAATATTTGAGCTGTGTCAACGATTACTCTGTCTCCCATTTCGTGTCCTAAAGTGTCGTTAATATTTTTCAAACCATCTAAGTCAGCAAATAAAATATAGTAGCAGGTTTGCGTGCGTCGAGCAATTTTTAGTTGTTGATCTGCTAGTAAAAAGAAGCCCCGTCGGTTATATAATCCAGTTAATTCATCCGTCAGGGATAGCTGCCTTACTTCTGCCTCTGCCCTCAGGCGTTCCTGGATTTCCTGTTCTAAACGTTGATTTTGTTCGATCAGTTGTTGGTGTTGCTGTTGAATGAGTAATTGATTCTTTACCCTGAGCAGCACTTCCTGCTCTTGAAAAGGTTTAGTTATGTAATCTACACCACCCAATTCAAACGCCCGTACCTTGTCTTCGAGTCGTTCGAGCGCACTGATAAAAACAATCGGAATCTGAGCAGTTGCTTCAGATGCTTTCAACTGTTGGCAAACTTCGTACCCATTCATTTCAGGCATATTAATGTCAAGTAAAATCAGATCCGGAGAGTTGCGACGAACACCTTCGAGAGCCATTCTACCGTTGAGTGATTTGCGAACAATATAGCCCTGCGACTCTAGGATTGTGGCTAACAACCGCAAATTGTCTGGGGTATCGTCCACGATCAGAATATTCGTTTGGGCAGCAAGTTTAAGTAAAGTCGCCATAATCTTCTTTCTAAAATTGGGTGAGAGTTGCAATCGCTTCCAACTGGAAGTTATCGACCAGCGATATCATTGCCTCAATGATATCTTGTTTCTCCTTGGGAATTTGAGCTATGAGTTGATAGAGCTTGCGATCGCTGAGATCGAGTGCTGCTTCATGGACTTGTCCAATCCATTCGAGAGGCATAGTTTTCAAATCTTCTGGAGTCAACGTCTTTGGTAGTAAAACAGATGACTCTCGGAGAACTTTTTTAGCGTAGCAGTAGCGGACACCCAAGTGAAAAGCTATTTTGTCGAAAAGTGTGGCTTCACTAAACGGCTTGGTAATGTAGTCATCGCAACCGGCTTGCAGACAGGCGTTGCGATCGTCTTCAAAAGCTAATGCAGTGAGAGCAATGATGCTGGTCATTTTTGCTTTGTCATTTATCTTATGCTCAGAGTTGTCTGCTGATGACGGCTGACTAATGACTAATGACTGTTGCGCTCGAATCTGTCTCGTCGCTTCATAACCATCCATGACAGGCATTTGAATGTCCATCAAAATCAAATCTGGATGCCATGCTTGCCAGCGGGCGATCGCCTGTGTCCCATTCTCAACCGCACACACCTCAAACCCAACTGACTCCAGCAGTGTCACCAGCAATTGCCGATTTTCTGGAACGTCTTCTGCGACTAGAATTCGGTACATCGGTTGCCCTAATTCCAGCCCGATAACGAGATCGGCTTCAGCTTCTTCTAAATCAAGGGACTCCGGTAGATCCAAAATAACTTCGCAGGTAAAAGTCGATCCTTGATTCAGGTTGCTTCGGACAGTGATATCCCCTCCCGTCAGACGAGCAAACTGACGACTGATAGACAGTCCTAAACCCGTTCCCTTTGCGTGACGACCGCAATCTGTTTGCATGAAAGCTTCAAAAATAGATTCTAAATCTGAGGGCGCAATACCAGATCCGGTATCCTCAACCTCAAAATGCAGGGTAATTGTTTTTTTAAAATCGCATAGATTATAGGGAACAGAAATAGGCAGCGTCAAACTGGTTTGGTTGATGGTGTCTTCGCCTTCGCTTAGCGTTCCAGATGGCCTATCATCTGATGAAAAAGCTCGTCCCCGCAGCGCAATCTTTCCTGTGGTTGTAAATTTGATCGCATTCCCTAGCAGATTAATCAAAATTTGGCGAACTTTGGCTTCATCACCGCAGACATAGCGCGGCACAGTAGCATCCCACTCACTACTCAGATTCAAACCTTTTTCAGAAGCTTTGAGGACGAACATATCGTTAATAGAAAAAAGCAGCCGATGCAAATCAAAACAACTTCGATTCAGTACCAATTGGCCGGCTTCAATTCTGGACATTTCCAAAACGTCATTGATTAATGCTAGCAGGTGTTCTCCACTGCGATTAATGATACCTAAATGCTCTTGAAATTCGGATGGAATATTAGGACTGCGGTTCATAAGCTGGGTAAATCCCAGAATGGCATTCAGCGGCGTTCTGAGTTCGTGGCTCATCTTGGCAAGGAACTGGCTTTTGGCGCGGTTAGCGATCGCAGCCCGCTCTGCGGCTTGTTCTAGGGCAGCTTGTGAAAACTCCAGCACTGCCAGCATGAGGATGTTTCTCATTTCGGCGGCTGCTTCTAACTCCACCACCTGCCAAGGATAAGACATTTCCCGCACTGTCTGCCTCCACAGTTCAAACGACTTCCGGGGACACAAGTGCATTGCTCCAATTTCATCGACTGTGACGGCATCCTGTGGATTACCTGCCCAGTTTACGGTTTGAATTTGTTCGGGTCGGAACCAAAGAATGTGGTATGACTTTTGTTTGACATAGCTCAGCAAGATTGAGATTGCTAAAACACCGCTGGCTTGGTCTTTGAATTGCTTCGCTTGGGGATACAACTGATAGAGAGAAGCTGTTGCAAATACTCGTTCCTGGTTGTGTTGCGCCAACCACTTTACAAACTCCTCTATCTCTGATTCAGATGGTGTTTGACCCACCAGTGTCAGACGACCATCAAGCAGAATTGCAGCCCCCTGAGCATGAACTAAATCTAGCAGTTGAGAGGCATTTCGAGTCAATACCTGTTCGATAAAATTGGACTCTCGCTGGAATGCTTGCTGAAGTTGATCCTGAATAGTTTTTACTTGCTTTCGGTAAACATTCAATTCTCGTTCTTGCTGATGCACCAGTTCAATCGAGGCAAATTGTCCTAAAAATTCACAACTTTTGCGCGTTTCGTAATTCACCAATCGCGGGCTGTAATGGTGACAAGCAATTAATCCCCAGAGACGCCGATCGTCAATTAACGAAATTGTCAGCGACCCGGCGACTCGCATATTCTGCAAATATTCGATGTGGTAGGGAGAGACTCCCCGTAACACACAATCACTCAGATCCAGGGGTGTATTGGTGAGGGGATTGTTAGTAGGAATTAGGCGGACAGGTGTGTAATTGATATCGGGAATTTGGCGCACCCAATTGCGGTAAAACAATTTGCGGGCGGGTACGGGAATATCGATCGCCGGATAATGCAATCCCAGATAACTTTCTAAATGGCTTTCTTTTTCTTCTCCAATCACTACCCCATGATCGTCGGCTTCAAAGCGGTAGATCATGACGCGATCGAATCCGGTCATCGCTTTCACTTCTTTGGCAAGGGTTTGAGCTAAATCGGAAAGGTTGGTTGCGCTGCGAAGTTTGAGAATGGCAGCTTGGAGGCGATGATAGAAGTGTACTGAATGAGTTTTGTTGGTGGTAAGTTGGGGTTCGAGTTCCAGAATTAACCCATCTGCTGTCCGATGCAGCGTGCTTCTAAAGGTCTGAGTTTTCCGACCCCGATCTACCTGGGCAATTCTCCGGTGTGTTTTTAGCTCAAACGGATTATGAATTTCTAGGTTATTTTCGCTCAGATATTCGGCAATTTGTTGCACTTGAGCGCGGGAAAATAACCGTTGTAAGCGCTGACCCAGCAATGCTTCTGCAGCTATGCCAAAAAACAGTTGTACATTTTCACTCACTTGTAAAATCTTGAGGTCAGCTTCTTGCAACTTCAAAACTATTCCATAAGGTTGAATATAACCGGGAGCATACACTGATTCATCGCTGCACTGCTCTAAAGTTGTCAATTCTAAAGGAGTGAGTGAGGGTGGCTTGGTAGCAATTGGTGTTTGCATTTTAAACTAAGTAATTCTAAAATTTAAAAACTTGTCAATTGTAGATTTTAGATTTGGGATTTTGGATTGAAGAATTTTCCTATCCCCCACTCAGGTTGGGGAATTGCCCTGAATTAGCTGAAGAATTTGCTCAAATTGATACTGGTTGGCAAGTTCAGTCAGACGGGTAGCAAGTTGAGCGAGTTCTGGAGACAGTTGAGATACAAGTTCAACGATCGCCCCATCGTCTCCACATACAGCATCCTCCTCCAATTGAGCCAGCCATGCTTCTGGTAATGTTGCCATAAGTGTTGGAGCGAGGGAATCTGAAACGGGAGAGATCGTAGAGGAGAGGTATGTTTCCTGTTTCTCATGCACTGTTCCCTCTTTCTGGTAGACATACTCTAAGCCCAGGTATTCCGCCATCTTGAGAAATAGCGTATTTTCTCGGAAGGGTTTGCTGATGTAGTCGTTGCAGCCAGCAGCGAGGGCGAGGGTGCGATCGCTCTGAGAAGCCTGTGCTGTTAGTGCAATAATGATGCTGGTTTGTCCCTGTTCCATTGCCCGAATTTTTTTAGTGGCTTCGTATCCATCTAGCAAGGGCATTCTGATGTCCATCCAGGTGAGGTCGGGTTGCCATTCAAGCCATAGCTGGATTGCCTCCTGTCCGTTGGTAGCTTCTCGTACCTCCAATCCTAATTGTGTCAGCAATCTGACTATCAACAGGCGATTTTCGGCGCGATCGTCAACTACCAAAATGCGATGGTGGGGTTGACCGGGAGCCAGCCCTATCACGAGGCGATCGTGCTGTTCGGATGTGAGGTTAACTCCACTGGTGGGAGTGATGGGGAGAGTAAAGGTAAATGTAGTTCCCTGTCTTAAGATGCTACTAACAGCAATTTCTCCGCCCATGAGCTCTAAGAGTTTGCGGCTAATGGTCAATCCTAGCCCTGTGCCACTTACCGATTGCTTTCCAGCTTGGGCTTGCACGAACGCATCGAAGATAGTGTCAATTTCTTCGGGTGCAATCCCTACACCCGTGTCACTCACTGCAAACTGGAGAATAGTCCGAGTTGTGAATGCTACTTCTGTAGTGGGAGCCTTGATGCTGACGCGCAAAGTAATGCTTCCCCGCTCGGTAAATTTAATCGAATTACTCAAAAGATTGAGCAAAACTTGGCGCAGTTTTTGAGCGTCGGCAAGAATAAATTGGGGAACTTCGGGAGCAATCTCGAAACAAAGGTCAAGTCTTTTAGAACTGGCTCGTTCTGCTAACATATTTCGCAGGTTATGTAGCAAGGCAATTAAGTCAAATCCACTTTCTTCTATTGTGCAGTGTCCTGATTCAATTTTCGAGAGGTCTAAAATATCATTAATCAAACTCAAGAGATGGTCGCCACTGCGACGAATGGTTTGTAGGTCTTCTTGCTGGTTGGGAGTGAGGGAGGGGTCATGGGTCATTACCTGGGTAAATCCCAGAATTACGTTGAGGGGTGTGCGGAGTTCATGGCTCATATTGGCGAGGAAGATACTTTTCGCCATGTTTGCTGATTCTGCAGCTTCCATTGCTTGTCGCAGTGCTAGTTCTTTTTGTTTGCGATCGCTGATGTCTTTGTGTGTTCCAATCATCCGTAAAGGCTTACCCTGTTCATCACAGGCAACGACTTTCCCGTAGTCAGCGATCCACTTCCATTCCCCTGACTTGCAACGCACGCGATAATCAAAGGCATACTTAATTGAGCTATCTTGCAAGTGACTATTGAGATACTCAAGAACCCAGAATTTATCATCAGGATGAATCATCTGCTCCCAGAGGTTCAAATCCATCACCAACTCACCCGGCTTGTAGCCCCGCATTTCCTGGTAGTGGGAACTCAGGTAAAATTTTCCAGTTTTAATGTTCCAATCCCACAGTCCATCTCCAGAGGCTTCTAGTGCTAGCATTAAGCGTTCCTCACTCATTTGTAAAGCGGTTTCAGCTTGATTTTGTTGCGTCAGATCGATCGCCACACCACCGACTAGCATTTGCCCAGATAAGTCGGGGATGAGAAATTTGTAAACGAGAAAATCACCCAGCGTTCCATCTCGACGGGGCGCAACCTCAACCGTTTCAATTACCTCCTGAGTTTGAATAACCCTTTGGATATTGTCGAGAAATTGTTGGGCGATAGGGGCGGGGTAAAGTTCAAAAATCGATTTTCCAATCAGCTCGTCAGTGGGTAACTCGAAGGTATTAAAATAAGTCTGGCTGGCATAGAGCATTACCCCATTTTCGTCGGTAATCCAGGCAGGAGCAGGACTGTGATTCATGAAGGATTGGAAGCGAGTTTCACTCTCTCGGAGTGCCTGTTCTGCTTGTTGACGTTCCGCTTCGTTGCGTTTGCGATCGCTAATATCCCGGCAGATACAGAAGTTCATCATCTCATCTTGTAATTCCACCCGGTTCCAGCTAATTTCCACGTCATATACAGAACCATCCTTGCGGCGATGTCGCGTCTCAAACAGCGGAATAACCTCCTCTCTCTGGAGCATAACTTGTAGTTCTTCGCTCGTCCATTCAGCATCCCAATCAAACACACTCAGATTCAGGGTTTCTTCTAGGGTGTAGTCCAGCATTTGAGCAAAACTGGGACTAGCTTCGACAACTTTTCCGACCCAATCCATGACAACAACACCGTCCATTGAAGTGTTGAAGAAGGCTTTACTCCGCAGGAGTTCCTGTTCTAGTGCAAATTCGGCTTTTTTGCGATCGCTAATATCTTTCATGAAGCAGTAATGCCCCAAAAATAGATGCTGTTCGTCGTAAGTTGAAATCATCACCACTTGTTTGTAAAAAACCGAACCATCTTTACGAACCCCTTTCGTTTCAACTTCAACTCTGCCCTCTTGCACCATCAGCCAATAAGCTGCAACCAATTTTTCCAACTCATCGGGAGCGACGGTCTTTTCCCAGAACATCCCCATCATTTCTTCTGGCTGATAGCCTGTCATGTCAGCATAAGCTTTATTGACATATAGGTAACGCCCTTGTACATCCAGTTTGGAAATGCCGGACACCGCATTTTTCATCACCTCACTCATTTCTCTAAGCTCTGCTTCTGCGTGTTTGCGATCGGTGATATCTTGTGAAAAACAAAGTAGGTACTGGGACTGATGCTGCTGGTCGTAAATGGGAATCTTCACCGTATGCAGCCAACGTTTTCCCAGACTCTGACTGTCAATGACTTCTTCGAGAATATCCTCAGTCTTACCTTTGTCAAAGGCTTCTCTATCCTTTTGGTCAAAAAAGATAGCCTGTTCTGTTGGAAAAAAATCATAGCCACTTTTGCCGATCGCTTGTTCGGCTGAAATGCCAAATAACCGTTCGCTGGTTTTATTCCAAAACTGAAATACGCCAAATCGTTTAGGCTCTGCGTCCTTAACAAAAATTGCAATCGGTAGATAATCCAGCAGTGCTTGTAAGAAATTACGAGTTTTTTGGATTTCCAGCTCTACTTTTTTGCGCTTGCTAATATCAATAAACGTAACTACAACTTGTGTGATTTGACCATTTTGAGCGAACTCCGGGAAGGCATTAACTAATACCCAAACACAACTATCAATTTCTTTTTTAATTCCTAAAACATAATTTTTGAGGGAACTTCCACTGGATAAAACCTGATTGACCGGATATTCCTCTAGGGGCATAACGCTGCAATCTTCCCGCACAAAATGCCAGGCCGGAGATATCGCAGTTTTTCCCAGCATTTGATCCATTGAAAGCCCTAGTAATTCACAGGCCGTTTCATTACATAATTGGATGCTGGTATCTGTCGCATGAATCACAAAACCCGCATTTAAGTTATCGATCAATTGCCGGTATCTGGCTTCGCTGACCTGTAAAGCAACTTCAGCTTGCTTGCGCTCCGTAATGTCGGTGTGAGAGCCAGCCATCCGAATTACGTTACCTGCATCATCCCAAAGTGCCTGACCGCGATCCAAAATCCATTTGTAGGAACCATCTTTGCAGCGAACGCGATGTTCTGTGATATAAAAAGGAGTTTTCTTGGCAAAATGGTCTTGAACGGCTTGCATCACCCATCCCAAATCATCGGGATGTACCAGATTAGCCCATTTGTCTAGAATGTTTTGGATTTCACCATCTTCATAGCCCAGCATTTCCTTCCAGCGACTAGAAAAGAAGACATCATTGGTTTGAACATTCCAATCCCAAATGCCGTCATTATTCCCGCGTACAGAAAGTTCCCAGCGTTCTTCACTTTGACGTAGTGCTGCTTCTGCTTGTTTGCGATCGGCAATATTCCGGGCAATCTTTGAAGCTCCAATTATATTCCCTGCTTGGTCTTTAATGGGGGAGACACTCATCGAGACATCGATTAATGTTCCATCTTTCCTCAGCCTCTTTGTATCGTAGTGTTCGATGCGTTCTCCTCGCTGGATTTTGGTGAAAATTTCGTTGGCCTCATCTCGATAGTCTGCGGGAATCAGTTTACTCCCTGATTGCCCTACTATTTCGACGGCTGTATAGCCAAAAATTGTTTCGGCTCCTACATTCCAACTTGTAACTACACCCTCTAAATCTTTACTGAGAATGGCATCTTCCGAAGATTCAACGATCGCAGCTAGTCGAGCGATCGCAATTTCTGCCTGTTGTCGCTGGTAAATTTCCCATTGCAACTGGCGATTGGCTTTTTTGAATTTATCGACTTTGCAATAACTAACTTGTGCGAGATACATGACCCACATAAGAAGCACAACTAAAACTAAGCCACCAATTAATACAACTCTAGGCCAATAAAACTTGACATTCTCTACTAAATCTAAAGTTGGATAAACATCTATTCTCCAGTCTACACCATAGGCTTTCACTACAACTGTTTTCTGAGCTGAATATGGAGACAAAGACTCTTGACCGTAGAGCAAACTTGTGCCACCATAGATAGCCACATTGTACCCGGGCGACACTTTTAAAATACTTTCAAATAGAGTTTGAAGCTGAAAAACTCCGACAATCAACCCATCAAAACGTTCACCTACAAACAAAGGAAAACTTGCTATAAATCCTTGACACCCTTGAACAAGTGAAATATTGCGACTTAAGATAGGTTGACGCAAATCACGAGCTACTTGCAAAGTAATTTTGCGACGCAGTTCCCCATTAAAATCTAGGTTTTGCGCTGCCTCATTCCGTGCCTGTGGCGCAACCCATCGCACTTTAAATGATGGATCGACTAATTCGATCGCCTGATAACCGTAGAAATCCTTTACATAAGCCTCAGCATCGGCTTCCCAAAGAGCCTTTGGTGTACCGCCATTGGCTTGCCAGCGATTCGCCATTTGCCGAAGCGTCAACACCCGAATGGATAATCCTTCGGTCAGTTGTGACTGAATCGCATTGGCTTCCTGCTGAATTAACTGCTCGATGTGAATTTGTCCGTTGATGGTTAGCTGTTGCCACGTAAATAAAACAGCAAGAGAGGCCACCACACCAAGCAAAAGAGGTAGCAATCGTTTAAGTGGTGTTTGGCGTAAACTTATAATTACGTTGAGTCGAGGGATCACCATAAATTAAGCGATAGATGAATAGGGCTGTCTTCCATTTCTTGGGCGAGAGTTGGGTAATTTAATGATGCTATAAAAAAAGTTGAGAGCGTGAAAACCAGTTAGCCATAAGACAATATCTAAACTTTATTCCCCCTAAATTGAGCTATGAGATTCCACCGGCCAAGAATGTTGTTCCTTAAGCCCTAGCTGTCTAACTAGATTTAGAGAGGGCGATGAGCCACATCTGTTCAGATTGTAAATAGGTATTGTTTGCCAACATTGGCGACAAAACCAGTAGATTTGATGCTTGCGAACGTGACGGAGCATTTGATTCGAGCAGCAGGGGGAGTGTGTCCAAAAGACATATTTTTTAACTAAGGGGTATTTGATTCTTGTTGCAAAGTGCTGTAAGCTCGGTTGAAGCAACCATAACAATACCCTAGAGAAAAAATAAATATTGGGTAAAGAATATAAGAGGGTTAAGGAAAAGATACAAGTTTAAACATTCCGTAATAAAATTAAGAGCGCAGAGAATTTTTATCCCACAATACGCACCTTGTAATGTCCCATCTGGTTTTTTATAATTCTATACTATTCAGATGCAGCTTTTGATCCCCATTCCTACATAAAATGGTTTTCCTGTTCCCCGATCCCTCTGCCCTGTTCCCCGTTCCTTGATGCGATCTGAGACTCTAAATCCCAGCCCAACACATTGGCAGTTTGAACAGGAACCATAGCTGCAGGGAGGGGATTCACTATCACTGCTGCCAGGTGATATGGACAGTTTTAATTAATTGTTGACTATAGCAAGGTAATAAGTTGTCACACCAATTCTTTCCCAAAACTTCTTTTTGTGTATAACCCGTGACGATGAAGAAGAAAGGATTTACGTAGTTAACATTTCGCGGTCGCTCGAGTAGGACGCCGATCAACTGCACGTTATCCAATAGCGATCGCCAGCTTCGTTATTGATGATAGCCGATCGCACGGGCAAAGCAATTGGGTTATGGGCTCGGCTTTGCGATTTTGGCTGTGCCAGCTTTTTTGGGGCTGATATAGCAATCCTTGCAGGAGTCGTAAATTTTTTACTCCACCCCAACCCTCCCCGAACCCGCTCTGAGTCCGTAAGAAATTCACAAATGATGCGAGGATTGCTATATTTACTGGGATGGCTTGGAATATGACTTTTAGTTTCTATCAGTCGCTTTCCGCGATTCCGCGAGAACTTAAGGAAGCTGCTCAAGTTTATCGGCTCAATCCTTGGCAGCCGTTCTGGACGTTAGAATTGCCTGCTGTTGCGCTCGGGCTGGTGTGGAACAGCGTCATGTCAGTGGGGGGCGGCTGGTTCTTTTTGATTGCGATCGATTTTTTTACTCTGGATGACAAAAAATTTAATTTGCCTGGACTCGGTTCCTATGTAGGCAAGGCAGCCAATGAATGCAATTTTGGGGCGCTCGGCTGGTTTTAGCAGTATTAATTGGTGTGATTACAGCCATATGTTTTTTCATTTAACAGCCTTTGATTGCTCGGCTAATAAAGGCTGTTAAATATCAATCCGTGGAAGCTACGAATGTACCGCAATCAAATGTGTTATATATTTTAAGGCGACCGGCAAAGCTGCGATTTTAGAAGTCGCGTATTTCGCCAATCAGGGGCAGTTTCGATCGCGGTTGGGCAAGAGCTTTTGCACGTGCTAATTTACCAACAAATTCCCGAAAAAAAGCCGTATCGGAAAGTGGATAAAGTGGATATTTGTCAGTGGGTTTGCCCTCATTGTACTGTGGGGAACTTGGGAAAGGGTGCTGCTGCTGCGGTTGTTGAGTTTGTCTGACTGGCAAAAAGTCATAGGAGGTGCATTTTTCACAGCTTTGCGCGTCATTTGCGCCCTATTTTTATCGCTGTTGTCGATAGTGGCGATTGGAGTGGCGATCGGTCGAAATCCGCGTTTAGCTCAGATTTTGCAGCCATTAGTACAAATAGCCACTTCTGTACCTGCAACGGCTTTATTTCCAGTATTGCTACAAGCTTTAATTCAAACGGGAGATGGCTTATAAATTGGTTCTGTAGCGCTGATGATGTTGGCTACAATGTGGTATAGCAATCCTAAATCATTTGTGAATTTCTTACTCCCTCCCCGCGGGTTCGGGGAGGGTTGGGGTGGGGTAAAAATTTTACGACTCCTGCAAGGATTGCTATATTTACTGTTTAATGTTATTGTCGGCGCTAAATCAATACATTCCGAGTTATTTGAAGCCGCGTAAGTTTACAATTTTTCCCTGTTTCAGCGATGAAAAAATTTAAAATAACCCGGAATTTTTCCTTATTTAATCACATAAATTATTGCGGTGGGCGGAGCTTAAAATGCCAGTATTCTCAGCAAATACGTGCAGTCTAAAGGTAAAATAATTACAACAAGCGGTTTGGGTGAGACGATTTTTAAAGCAACGGCATCAGGCAATTTTCCTTGGCTTTTAGCGGCTACTTCTGTGATGTCGCTGTTGGTTGTATTGACTAACCGTTTAGTCGACAGCTTTCCCTTGTGGCAGAATAAAAATATCAATTGTTGGTTTGATTCGGGAAAAATAGGACTGCAATATAGAAGTCGAAGCTGAGCGAAAGCGGCGGTCAATTCTCTGCTCTTGCGACTTAATTAAAGCAGGCGACACTTTTATGCTGCCAAACCCCCGAAACTTAATTTTAGACGGTGCTGGTTGAAGTTAGCCGATCGCACCACCCAAAACACCCCAATCGCCCAAAATACAAGCACCCAAATATATTGACAAGATTGTTTTTTTGCGTATCATATTAAAAACCAGTACAATATCTATTCGGATGCCGAACGAATGAACTCAACGCTAACCAATAAAAACCTAAAACTCGCAGCATTTACAGCCATATTTGCGATATTATTCCCCGCAGCTTTACCTACAGTTGCCTCAGCCCAAACAGCACTGGAAGAAATTCGGCAAACCGGGATTCTAAAAGTCGGTATCAGAAAAGACGCCCCTCCCTTCGGCTACTTAGAAGGTGAAAAATGGCAAGGAGTTTGCATGGAAGGCTTAGAAATTTTCCGAGCTGACTTAGAAAAAAAAATAAATCGCTCCATCCGCTTAGAAAAACTAGAAACAGACCTCAACGAATCAGCCGAAAAAGGGCGCTTCCGCAGCGTAACCAGCAAGCGCGCTCACCTAGAATGCGGGCCTAATACAATCCTAAAAAATCCCCCCAGCGGGATTGCATATTCACTGCCTTTTTTATACAGCGGCACATATCTGTTAGTCAAGCCAGAAAACAGACTGAAAGTCAATCCTTCGGGATTCCTGCAAGACGTGACCATTGGCGTGCTAAGCGGTTCTGTTACCCAACAATTCATTGCAGGCCGATATCAACTAGCCAACCAGCAAATTTATGAATGTATCGCGGGCAGAGAGTCGGGTGTAAAAGATGCGGTATCAGGAACAATCGATGCCTTCGCTAGCGACGGAATGCTGTTAGTAGGAGAAGCGCTGAGACAGGGTTTAACTCAAAGCCAATATTCTGTTATACCGGAGCAGCCTTTAACCTGCATTTCTTACGGCATGATCCTGCCAGCAAGCGACACTGAATGGAAAGAAACAGTCAATAATTTTATTCGCAATCAAAGTTCGACGAACCTGTTGGAAAAAGTGCTGGGGCGCAATTCTCCTTTCCTACCGATGAGTGTCGCCGATCGAGATAAATGTATTTGAACCCAAATCGGGCAACGTGTTCGGCGCGCACCACAAGAATAGGGATAATATGCGTATATTGTCAGGGCAAGTCCGATCGCTGCAACCAGTGGCGTCAATAGGCTCTAAACTGGATTCAGGAAGGCGCGCAGCACAGGTTTAGGAGGGTCATCAGTGACAGAAAAAAATTATCAATCGTCTTCTCTACCCACCTACGCGCGAAAAGAACTGCGGGAATTAGTTCGATCGCAGTTAAAAGCCCTGTTGGAAGAAGGAGACTTTAAAGGAGCAAAAGCGATTTTGCACCCGGTGCAGGAAGCAGACATAGCTGAAGCTATCGAAGGTCTGCCAGAAACCATGCAAGTAATAGCTTTCCGCTTGCTTTCCAAAGACGAAGCAATCGCAGTTTACGAATATCTCGACTCCAGCGTTCAGCAGTCCCTCTGCGAAAAATTTAAACGCCAAGAAGTCATTGACATTGTAGACAAAATGTCCCCGGACGATCGAGCTAAACTGTTTGACGAACTGCCGGCAATATTAGTCCGCCGCCTGTTGGGTGAATTGAGCCCGACGGAACGAGAAGCAACGGCGCAACTCTTGGGTTACGAAGCCAGTACCGCCGGCCGGATCATGACCCCGGAATACATTTCTCTGAAAGAAAGCTTTACCGTCGCTCAAGCTTTAGACAGAATTCGCTCTTTGGCTAAAACTACCGAAACAATTTATTCTCTTTACGTCACTGACGCCGGACGCAGCTTGACCGGTATTTTATCTCTGCGGGATTTAGTCACTTCCCCCCTCGACAAAACTGTCGGGGAAATTATGACCCGCGAAGTAGTTTCTGTTCAAACAGGAACGGATCAAGAAGAAGTCGCTAGGCTGATCCAGCGTTACGATTTTTTAGCCGTGCCCGTTGTAGACCGCGAACAGCGTCTGGTGGGGATCATTACAGTTGACGACGCGATCGACATTTTAGAACAAGAAGCCGCCAAAGATATTTATACCTTGGGCGGCGTCCAGTCCGGCGGGGACAATTATTTTCAGACAGATTTAATCACTGTTGCCCGGAAAAGGGTCGTGTGGCTGTTTGTTCTGCTTTTAACTAATACTGTCACCGGCGCAATTATTAGAGCTCAAGAAGATATTTTGCACCAAGTAGTCGCCCTAGCAGCCTTTATTCCCCTGCTGACGGGCACTGGAGGCAATGTCGGAGCTCAGTCCTCAACTGTTGTAATTCGCGGTTTGAACACTGACGAAATTACAGCAATGGGCCCGTTTCAAGTAATTGTTCGCGAGGGGATGGCGGGAGCGCTGCTAGGAGCTATATTGGGGACTGTAGCGACGGGCTGGGCTTACACTCTGCAAGGGAATTTAGCAGTGGCAACCGCGGTGGGGGTGAGTTTGTTGGCGATCGCAATTTTAGCTTCTATTGCCGGTTCAGCTCTGCCGTTTCTATTTCGTTCTTTGGGCTTAGACCCTGCTTTAATGTCTGCTCCTTTTATTACCACCGCAGTTGATGTCCTCGGGGTCTTGATTTATTTCACTTTAGCTCGACTAATTTTGCAGCTTTAATATATTTAATTACATGGCTGTCAATAAAAAACTTAATTTGTCGATCGCCAATGCTCAATTCTGGGCCTGCGTGCGATCGCACTTTATTTTTACCCGCATCCTTGCACCAGTAAAAAAAAATAATGCAACTATAGGCCCGTGTTCCAAACTCCGAGCTTCATCAGTCATTCCACATCTAAAATCTAAAATCTAAAATCTAAAATGGTATTAGCCTATGTCATCATCCAATTCACCAACCAAAAGCCAAAATCCCAAGTCGAGCAATTTGTTAGAAACTGCTGAATTGGTTTTTCTTGCTGCCTCTGCTGTGGGATTGGCTGCTAGTTTGGTTTGGGGGCAGAGCGTTTATGCCCAAGTGCCTGTAGTGATTTCGCTGGTGTTGAATTTTGTCAACCGGCAGAAGTTGCACGGGCAAGTTAAAGCAAGTACGGCGGCAACGTTCGATCGCGTAAATCAACAAGCAGTTACTACCGATCGCGCGATCGAGCAATTGCAACTTGCTGTAAATGCTTTAGACGAAGCTGTTTCCCAAACATCTCGCGAAAATCTCAATGTTGGGCCTGGAGAAAACGTACACTCTCTAATTTCAGCAATTGAGAACCTGCGCCAGCGACTAATAATTTTAGAAAAAACTATTAAAATGATTCAAAGCGAGATCGAACTCACCAGCCGCCAATTCAAACAGCGACCGGAGTTGCAACAAGTCGAAACTTTGACAACAATAATTTTGGACTTGCAGCAGTTTATCAACGAACTACCGCAGTGGGGCAGTTTGCAGCAGCGGCAGCTAACAGAACTTCAGCAAAAAGTAGACAGTGCTTTGGCTGAGCTCTCAGAAGAAATTGCTGTGATTCCCAACCGGGTGCAGGAGGCTGTAGCTAGTAGCGGCGGGGAAATTAACCAACGGTTTAGTTCGGGTTTTAATGCCGATCAAAAGAATGCTTATCGACCTAAAACCCAGAATGAGAAAATTCGCCATAAATATCCCAGAGCTTATGTCAAGTGGAGTCAGGATGAAGACGAAAATTTGAAGAAAGAATATGCTAGCGGTCAACAAATTGGCGAATTAGTTCAGAGATTTCAGAGACAGCCAGGTGCCATTCGTTCGCGATTACAAAAATTAGGATTAATCGAATAATGGTAAGTGGTAATTGGTAATTTGTAACCACAGAAAACAGACAACAGTCAACAGTCAACTGACAACTGACAAATAATATCAAATCATTTAGCATCCGAATGATTCAGATCTCTATTCTCGACCTCTGCGTGAATCTGCGTCAATCCATTGTCATCTGCGGTTAATAAATTCTCTTTTTTTCACCGCAGATACAGGCAGATTAACGCAGATTAACGCAGATGAATTAGATCGATTCCGCTTCCACCATCCATCCGTGATTGTTGACCTTTCGGCTTCGCTCAGGTCATCGCTGTTGACTGGATTTGACTATTTCGATGCAACCGGAATTGATATAACAAAGCGATCGCCCTTTTTTTTCAAAAGAGCGATCGCTTTGTTTCTGTATTCAGTACCGGCTGCCAACAGCGGGCCACTAACATTACATCTCAAGGCTTTTTAGCCTTGGTCTACCTCATTCTAGAAATCTTGCGGTAACAAAGAACTTAAACGCTCCAACAAAGGATCGGAATCCCGACGAGGAGTAACCTCAGCATCAGAAACTACACGATCGTCAGCCACAGACTCAGACTCCATCGGGTTAGGCTCTACTACTTTTGAAACTTGGGCAAAAGAAACTTGAGCAAAGTTACTGTTAACACTCCCCTGCAACTGATCCAACTTGGCGCTGAGTTGACTCAGGTGATGTTCCAGTCCCTCCAAACGGTTTAATTCCTCAGCAGAAACATTGCGCTCGAACTCAGCAAATTTGACCGCAAGTTCAGCAATACGCTGTTCCAACCCCTGAAAGCTATCTGTAGAGCTAGCAGACTCAGATACAGACAAAAACTGCCACAAAGCTTGCTTGCAGAGATTGCTGAAAGTCTGATACTTCGTGAAAGCCAACTCTTTTTCAATAGCGGCCAGCAAAGTTTGATCCGCAGCATCTTCCGTAAACGCCACCGAGAAATTAGCCTTATTTTTTGCCCACAGTGCCATAGGGTTCAAGCCTTAATGCGTTACTTAATCGTGGCTAGCTGAGCCTCAGCATAAATAAACTGTCCCAAAGCATTAGCTTTCCGAGAAGGCTGAGCCAAGTGAGCCTTAAGATTGGCGTCTTTAAGCAAGGGTTGCAGCACCTCCCAGAAAAACTCGCCGCCGCCGCCAGTCAGAACCACATCCGTCACCCGTTCCGGCAGCCACTGCACCAAACGTTCGGACAGTTCGTTAGCGAAAGCCTCGCGCAAATCCTTAATAATCGGATCTAAATTAGTCGGCTTAGTCGCTCCTCTCGGACGGTAGAAACGCTGGCCTTCCGGTTTGTTCACCGCTTCCAGTAAAGACAGAGATTGAGGGTCTGCTCCCGGAATCTTTGAGGCAACTTGTTCGTAGAACTTGTTCATTGCGAAGGAATCGCTCTTAGAAGCCGCCCGGGCGAACCGGAAACGATCGACCATTAACAAATCAGTAGTTTGGTGTCCGATATCGACAACAGCCACCGACAGTTCCGGCAACTCCGGGGTAAACTCCTTATTGTCTTGAGCCTCGCACCAAATTAAGCTGCCGAATCCTTCCGGCATCACCCAAACGTGGCGGATGTCAATTTCCAAACGCTCGCCGCGGTACACCATAACGTGGGGAGAGCGCAGTTGGCTGATAATCTCTTCCTTTTCCTTCTCAAACTGATCCTGCGAATAAAATGGCAAACCCAGCACTACTGCCAATTCGCCCTTCATCTGGAAATATCCAGCACAGGAAAAAACCTTAACCAAAGCATCCACTACTTTCGACTGGTCTGCGCCGCCGAGATTAGCGCCAAAGTCCGCAGCCAGTTGGCCTATAGCGTACCCTTTGCCCTGGTATTCCAGCCACATATCCAACAGAGGGTCTGTTGCTTTGGACTCAAAGCTGCCGCCCCGCACCTTTTCCACGGGCATAGCAGCCACGTTGGCAGGGATGAAAACCACACTGCTCGGGTTGCGACTCACGCAAGCTTTAGTTGCCGTCCGACCCAAATCAGCACTAATAATCGATTTGTGAGAAGCGACTTTAGTCTGCTGCGTCAGCATAGCCGAATTAGGAACAAGCTGTCTAGTTGTCATTGAAATGTGTTACCTCACTGAGCCTCACCATTATCATGCCTTATCCCTTGACACTGCCGCCTTTAAAGACAGTTGGTTTTGCGGCGATTCTTCTAACTTTACCTAGATCGGTATAGAAATCAGCACCAAATATTATATTCGGGACGATCGCCCTTAATGGATTTTAGATTTTAGATTTTAGATTTTAGATTTTAGAGGCGACAACAGGGGCCGCGGTCCGGGGGCTTGTACCCTGGATGGTTTCGGTTGAGGAGTATTCTCGATCGATCGCGGCAATACGCCCTGTTGCCTGAGAGTGCATTGTTAAGTTAAATTTAGTTAAGATTCTGAGTGTAAACTTTTGTCGCACTCCTCCGACACCGCGATCTTACCCGATCTGTCCCCAATTCAAGGCACCCGCATTTATGAAAATTTCTTGGCGAACTATACTACTTTGGACTTTACCCGCCTTAGTCATCGGCTTTTTCTTGTGGCAGGGGGCCTTTGCCCCATCCCCGGGAGAAATGACAAAGAACACCGCCAGCACTCGCCTGAGCTACGGTCGATTTTTAGATTACTTAAACGCCGATCGAGTCACCAGCGTTGACCTTTACGACGGAGGTCGGACGGCTATTGTCGAAGCAGTCGATCCCGAACTGGACAATCACGTGCAGCGGTGGCGGGTGGACTTGCCCTCAAATGCCCCAGAACTGGTTTCTAGACTCAGAGACTCCAAAATCAGCTTCGACACTCACCCGCTGCGCAACGACGGCGCAGTCTGGGGACTTTTAGGCAATCTAGTATTTCCCCTCTTGTTAGTAGCAGGACTGTTTTTCCTCTTCCGCCGCGGTGGCAACGTTCCCGGCGGCCCGGGCCAAGCCATGAATTTTGGCAAGTCCAAAGCTCGCTTTCAAATGGAAGCTAAAACAGGCGTACTGTTCGACGACGTAGCAGGCGTTGAGGAAGCCAAAGAAGAACTGCAAGAAGTAGTAACATTCCTCAAAAAACCCGAACGCTTTACCGCAGTCGGGGCGAAGATTCCCAAAGGCGTGCTGCTAGTGGGCCCTCCCGGAACCGGCAAAACCCTATTGGCAAAAGCGATCGCAGGCGAAGCCGGCGTGCCTTTCTTCAGCATCTCCGGTTCGGAATTTGTCGAAATGTTCGTCGGTGTTGGCGCTTCCCGCGTCCGCGACTTGTTCAAGAAAGCTAAAGAAAATGCTCCTTGCATCATCTTCATCGATGAAATCGATGCAGTGGGCCGCCAGCGCGGTGCCGGTATCGGCGGCGGTAACGACGAACGGGAACAAACCCTGAACCAGTTGCTGACCGAAATGGACGGTTTTGAGGGCAATACTGGCATTATCATCATTGCTGCCACGAACCGCCCCGACGTGCTCGACTCAGCGCTGCTGCGTCCGGGTCGCTTCGATCGCCAAGTTACCGTAGATACGCCGGATATCAAAGGCCGGTTGGAAATTTTGGAAGTTCACGCGCGCAACAAGAAGCTGTCTGCAGAGATTTCTTTGGACGCCATCGCCCGCCGCACTCCAGGCTTTACGGGCGCAGATTTGGCTAACTTGCTCAACGAAGCTGCTATTTTAACCGCCCGCCGCCGCAAAGAAGCGATTACGATGCTCGAAGTTGACGATGCAGTCGATCGCGTGGTAGCAGGTATGGAAGGCACTCCCTTGGTGGACAGCAAGAGCAAGCGCTTGATTGCTTACCACGAAATCGGCCACGCGATCGTCGGTACAATCATTCAAGCCCACGATCCCGTGCAAAAAGTTACCTTAGTTCCTCGCGGACAGGCCCGCGGCTTGACTTGGTTCATGCCCAGCGAAGACCAAGGTTTGATTTCAAGATCGCAAATTTTAGCCCGGATTAGCGGTGCTTTGGGCGGCCGCGCAGCCGAAGAAGTAGTTTTCGGCGACGCCGAAGTTACCACCGGTGCCGGCAACGACTTGCAGCAAGTAAGCGGTATGGCGCGCCAAATGGTGACTCGCTATGGGATGTCTACCTTGGGCCCGATCGCCTTGGAAGCTCAGCAAAGCGAAATTTTCCTCGGCCGCGACTACACAGCGCGATCGGAATATTCCGAAGAAATAGCCTCTCGGATTGACGGACAAGTTCGAGCAATTGTCGATCATTGCTACGACGACGCCCGCCGAATTATTCGCGAAAATCGCACCGTGATCGATCGCTTGGTCGATTTGTTGATCGAAAAAGAAACCATCGACGGCGAAGAGTTGCGCCTAATCGTCTCTGAATACACTTTTGTTCCTGAAAAAGAACAGTACGTTCCTCAACTTTAAGACTTGTTTAAAAATTAGGGACACGGCCTTGCTGTGTCTTTAAAAAGTAGGGACGCAGCACTATTGCCACCTCCCTACTTTTTATTATTAAACTGTCAATAATATTAAAGCGCCCCTAAACGCCAATTAACGCAGATGAATACTACATTTGCCATACATACTAAGAATTGGTCATTTTTTTTTATAGCAACTTGGATATTTTTTTCACTCAATACTTTGAGCGCCCGCGCCGAAAAATTAAGATGTTTTGTAGATATTTGCATCGACCCCAGCAGCGTTGAATCAAGCAAATCCGATATTCCCGGTGCTCCTTCTTATCCCGTCCGAATTATTCTAGGAACTCAGCAGTTTAGTAACGAGAAATTGTTGGCGCAAATGGAAGTTAACTGCCAGCAGCGAGAGTTGAGAACCGTCCGAGTTAGCGAAGATGGCGAAAATTGGTCGAATTTCGCTCCGAGATGGACTTTAGTCGATCGCAACTCATCTTTGTCTCGGCTGGTTGACTATACTTGTAAATTGGCGATCGCAGAACAAGAGAATAAATAAGTAGACCAATAAAAAAAACAGATCACCTATATCTTCAACCCCTGTCCCTTGCGGGTGCAAGTCTGACAAGCAGCGCTTGAAACCTCCGAGTGTTAATATTACACTCAATCTAAAATCTAAAATCTAAAATCTAAAATCGGATGACAAACCCCACCGAATACCGACAAAGACGCGAACAACTAATGGCAAAAATCGGCAGCGGAACGGCGATATTTCGCAGCGCGCCCGCAGCCGTCATGCACAACGATGTAGAATACGCATACCGACAAGATAGCGATTTTTTCTACTTAACCGGTTTCAACGAAGCTGCGGCGGTAGCAGTGCTCGCGCCGCACCACGAAGAACACAAATTTGTGTTGTTTGTGCAGCCAAAAGATTTGGAAAAAGAAACTTGGCACGGTTATCGTGCCGGAGTAGAAGGCGCTAAGGAATTGTACGGCGCGGATGAAGCTTTCCCCATCGCCGAACTTGCAGAAAAATTGCCGAAATATTTAGAAAAAGCCGATCGAATATACTATCACTTCGGGCGCGATCGTACTTTCGACCAAACAGTCCTCAATCACTGGCAGCGCTTGATGGCAACCTACCCCAAACGCGGCACGGGCCCCACAGCAGTCGAAGATTCTAACATCATTTTACACCCGATGCGGCTGGTGAAAAGCGAAACAGAATTAGCATTAATGCGAAAAGCCGCTAAGATCTCAGTTGCAGCGCACAACCGCGCCCAAGAATTCGCCAAACCGGGCAGGTACGAATATGAAATTCAAGCTGAAATAGAACATACTTTTGGCTTAAATGGCTGCACTCCCGCTTACCCTTCAATTGTTGCATCTGGTTACAATTCCTGCGTTCTCCACTACATCGAAAACAACCGGCAAATGCAGGAAAACGATTTGTTGCTAATAGATGCCGGTTGTGCTTGCGGCTACTACAACGCCGATATTACTCGCACCTTTCCTGTCAGCGGCAAATTTACAGCCGAACAACAGATAATTTATGACTTAGTTTTGCAAGCACAATTGCAGGCAGTTAGTCAAGTATATCCGGGAAATCCTTACAGCAAAATTCACGAAACAGCAGTGCGCGTTTTGGTGGAAGGTTTGATGGATTTAAAACTTTTGGTGGGGGACATTGAAGAGATAATTAAAGAAGAGAAATACAAGCCATTTTATATGCACCGCACCGGTCATTGGCTGGGACTGGACGTGCACGATGTCGGCGTTTATCAGTACGGCGAAAATCCGCAAGTTTTGCAGGCAGGACAAGTGCTGACGGTGGAACCGGGGATTTATATTTCTCCTTATATTAAACCAGTTGAAGGACAGCCGGAGGTTCCTGAAAAATGGCGCGGTATTGGCGTGAGAATTGAAGATGATGTTTTGGTGACAGTTGATTGTCATGAAGTCTTGACAGCGGGAGTTCCTAAATGAAGGTAGAAGGCTTTCGGCCCAAGTCTAGAAAGATTGACTAATTAAGTTGGCTGTGTAGGCTTGAGCTTTGTTAGTATTGGCTTGAAACAGCTCAAGTCCGCAACAGCCAAACCTAGAGCCATTATGTGTATTGATCCTACCAAGATCGATCGACCTCTCGAAACCTGCGAAGCATTAGTAGCAGAGCAAAAAGCAAAAATTCGCCAACTAGAACAGCATTTGCAGCAGCAGAGAGAATTGTGTCAGAAATTAGAAGCACAACTCAAAGCAGTCGAAAATGCTGGCTTTTCTGCTTCTGAAACTGAATTTGAAATCGCTGAGGACGATCGCATTCGGTTAATCGCATCTCTAGAAAAAAGCCAGGAAATGTACCGAACTCTCATCAAACATTATCCGAATGGCTCGGTGTTTTTGTTCGATCGCGATTTGCGCTATACTCTGGTTGACGGTCAAGGTTTAGCACTAGCTGGTTTGTCCAAAGAACAGTTGGAAGGCAAAACATTGTGGGAAATATCGCCACCTGAAGATTTGCCACTTTTTGAGACTACATATCGCGCGGCTTTGGCAGGAAAAGAGAATACTTTTGAATATAAATACGGCGGTCGCGTTTATTCAACAACAGTTGCCCCCGTCAAAAACGACCGGGAAGAAATTTTTGCAGGCATGGTCGTTACTCAAGATATTACCGAAAAAAAACAGGCAGAAATAGCGCTGGAAGAAATCACAAATCAGCTAGAAATTAAATATCAAAAGCGCACTGAAGACTTGAAAAAAGCCAACAATCAATTGCGGGAAGAAATTCTCTATCGCTGGCGCGCCGAAGAAGCTCTGCGGGAAAGCCAGGAACAGCTAGAATTGTTTTTCTCTCAATCTTTACATGGCTTTTTCTTTATGATGCTGGACGAACCCGTGCACTGGGACGATACAGTTGACAAAGAAAAAGTCTTGGATTACGTATTTGCTAACGGACGAGTAACGAAGGCAAACGATGCTTTGATAGCTCAATACGGAGGTACTAGGAAAGAGTTTATTGGCAGGACGCTTTACTCTTTTTTATCGCACAACTTGACGGGCGGTAGAGAGATAATCAGGGATTTTTTTGAGGCAGGCAGAATTCACGTTGAAAATGACAATCGCCAGTGTGACGGGACTCAAATTTTGGTGGAATGCGACTATATTTGCATTTACGATTTCCACAGCAGAATCGTCGGGTATTTTGGCGTGCAGCGCGATATTAGCGAGCGCAAAAAAACAGAAGCAGCACTTAAAGAAAGCGAAGAAAGGTTCCGACAGCTAGCAGAAAATATTGAAAACGTGTTTTGGATGCTAAACGTTCAACCCCAGGAAATTATTTATATCAGTCCGGGTTACGAAAAAATTTGGGGCCGAAGCTGTGCTGATTTGTATGCTTACGGGCGCTTTTTTGCAGAGTCCATCCATCCAGAAGATCGCGAGCGCGTTCTTGCTACCTTCACTCAACAAATTGAGTCGGAAGACGAGATAGAATATCGGATTGTCAGGCCGGACGGCGAAATTCGCTGGATTCGCGATCGGGCTTTTCCGATTAGAAATCAAGCGGGTCAAGTTTACCGCATCGTTGGCATTGCAGAAGATATAAGTGAAGGCAAACAGGCAGAAAAAACCCTCCGTGAAAGTGAAGAACGCTTCCGCCAACTAGCAGAAAATATCCAAGATTCTTTCTGGCTAATGTCTGCTGAATTCACCGATTTATTGTATCTGAGTCCAGCTTACCAAAACATCTGGGGGCGCAGCCACGAAGAATTATATGCCGAGCCCTTAAAAATGATGGAGTGGGTGCATCCAGAAGATAAACATTTGTTGGAAGAGGCAATGGGGCGAGTGTTGCAGGGCGAGTCCACCAGTACCGAATATCGGATTTTTCGACCAGACGGCACGATGCGCTGGGTGTGCGATCGAGCTTTTTCCATTTACGACGAATCGGGCAACATTTACCGCATCGCGGGTATTGGCGAAGATATCAGCGATCGCAAATTTACCGAGGCCCGCATTCAAGCAGCACTCCGCGAAAAAGAAGTATTGCTCAAAGAAATTCACCACCGAGTCAAAAATAATATGCAGGTAATTTCCAGCTTGCTGCAACTTCAAGCTCAATACATTGAAGACGAAGCTACGCTAGCTTTATTTGAAGAAAGCCAGACCCGCATCCATTCAATGGCTTTGATTCACGAGCAACTGTATCAATCCGAACATCTCGATCGGATCGACCTTCCCCCCTACGTCGAAAACTTGGTTGCTAATTTGTATCAATCTTTTGGTGGCGGCAACACTTCCATCCAATTCAATCTCAACGTTGACCCCATTTGTTTAAACATAGAAACAGCAATTCCTTGCGGATTAATTATTAACGAACTGGTTTCTAATTCGTTGAAATATGCCTTTAGCCCAAGTTCTGAAGGGGAAATTAATATTAATTTATATGAAATAGAGACTCAGCAATTTAACTTAACTATTCAAGATAACGGTCGGGGATTTCCGACCAATTTTGACGCGGACAATACTGAAACATTAGGATTGCGATTAGTGAGAATGTTGGCTTACCAATTAGACGGCACTATTGCGATTGACAGTCTGTGTGGAACCTGCTACACTCTGATTTTCCAAGAATTAAATTATCGGCAGCGCATTTAAGAAAAATGAACCCTATAAAAATTTTGGTTGTAGAAGACGAAGTTATTGTAGCCCAAGACATAGCAGGCCGATTAAAAAAACTCGGATATGCAGTAACAGCTACAGTTTCTTCTGGAGAAGAAGCAATTCAAAAAGCTATTGAAAATCCGCCCGATTTAGTGTTGATGGACATCGTGCTTAAAGGTGACATGGACGGGGTAACAGCGGCAGAAAAAATCCGAACCCATAGGAATGTGCCGACAGTATTTTTAACAGCTTATGCCGACGATAAAACGCTGCAAAGAGCGAAACTTACAGATCCATTCGGTTATATTATTAAACCATTTCAACAACATGATTTGCGGGTGGCGATCGAGATTGCCCTGCACAGACACGAAATCGAAACCAAGATGCGAGAAGCTCTCAAAACTTCGGAAGCAGTCAGAGAGTCGATGGAAGAAAAATCGCACCGCCAAAACCAGTATATTTCAATGGCCGCTCACGAATTGCGCAACCCTCTCAACGCGATTTTAATCTCTGCGGAACTGCTAAAGCTCGATCGAACTCGCAGCAGTGACGAATCCCAAGTTAGAACCCTGCGGCTGGTGCACTCAGCTACCCAAAAGATGAACCAGCTAATCGACGATATGCTGTTCATGGGCAGAGCAGAAGCAGGTCAACTCAAATGCAATCCATTACCGATAAATTTAGTCGAATTTTGTCAAGACTTGCTCGATCAATTGCAGTTAGGAAATGAAGCCAAACACAAACTAACATTAATCCCCTCAGATGTTACCAGCGCGATGTTAGATAAACAATTGCTGCACGGCATTCTCTCCAACTTAATCGTCAATGCCATCAAATATTCCCCCAACGGCGGGCAAGTCACCTTGGAATTGGAATGCCGTCAAGCAGGCGAAGGAGACAAAGAAGCTATTTTCTGCTTGTCTCCTGAATGGTTGTTGCCCAATTCCCAATTTACAAATATTAACTCTCCCTTACTAATGATGCGTATCCGAGACGAAGGTATCGGTATCCCCGAAACCGAAGTAGGGAAAATATTTGAAATGTTTTACCGCTGCAAGAATACTGGAAAGATTAAAGGTAACGGTTTGGGATTAACAATTGTTAAAAAAGCTGTAGAATTGCAAGGAGGCGCGATCGCCTGCGAAAGCAAAATCGGCATGGGCACAACATTTAAAGTCGCGCTTCCTTATGTAGCACTTTCCTGTTCGACTCAACTGCCAACAACTTAAATGCCACTACAAACACTAATCAAAGTTTGGCAAAATCCACTCAACCGCCGCCGCTAAATTTTCTGCAATAAAATCAGGTTTAGTATGGTGCTGATACGCCCCACTCAACACGCTTTCTCCGTAACCAGTCTGCACCAAAATACCAGTACATCCGGCATTGTGAGCCATATCAACATCAGTGGCTTTATCCCCCACCATAAAACTATTTCGCAAATCTAAATCCTGTTCCCAAGCCGCCGCTACCAACATCCCCGTATTCGGTTTTCGCCACGTTGTATACCGCGTAAATTCTGGGTTGGTTCCGCCTTCTGCTGCGCTTAAATAAGGACAGTAATAAAGAGCATCTAACTTGGCTCCTGCTTCATTTTTTAATAGCTGACATAGGCGTTTGTGCAAAGCTTCTACGTGGCTAACCGGATAATAACCCCTCGCTGGACCGGATTGATTGGAAACCAAACAGCAAAATATTTGTTTGTCATTTAAACGGCGTACAGCTTTGGCGACTCCGGGGATTAAATGCAAATCTTCTACTTTGTGGATGTAGCCCGCTTCGATATTGAGAACGCCATCTCTGTCAAGAAATACTGCTCGTTTCATTGTTGTATTGTTGCTTGAAAATTGGGTTTAGGGTGAGGATGCGGCAGTGCTCGTTTGTATCTATCGTTTATAGTCGAGTCTAGATCCCCCTAAATCCCCCTTAAGAAGGGGGACTTTGAGTGTTCCAGTCCTGCTCTTTTTCCGCTTGGGACTTTGACTCCTCTTGTCCCCCCTTATTAAGGGGGGTTAGGGGGGATCGGGAAGACTGGACAAGGAAGACTATAGGCTGGCACAGCCAAAATCTAGGTACGCTCGTCATTCTAAAAGAGATTGTTTTCCCAGCCATTCGCGGAAACTATTATGATACAAACTATAGCAAAGTTCTCCTCCAATTTCTTGTTTATTTAAGAACTCGATCCAATTGTCTAACACTTTTTCAACATCGTATTCATCCTCATCAATTCTATTGGATATCGCACTTACAGATAAACTTGCTGTTGATTGTACCAAAACATTCAGCACAGACAACTCGATCGCCGATAAAGCATCACCTCTCATCCGCAGCCAGTGGTTTTGATAATACGCTGCTAAACCGGGAGGAAGTTCAGAGACAAGTGAGGATTCCCCCAGATTAGCATCGGGGCGTGAATTCTCGTTAATGGCAGGTAACATCTGACTCAGATACATGAAATTGTCTTCGCTGACAGTTGCGAGTTGTTGGGCGAATTCGGGTTGAGTTAAATCCGGTGCGGTTGATAGGTATTGCTGAATGTAGTTCAGGGCATCTTCGCGATTTTGGGCGGGATAATCTCTTAAATCGAGAGTTTGAGAGGGCGTTTCAATTAACAAACCGGATTTCTCTCTCAAAAACGGGCGGCGGGCGAGGATAAAATAAGTACGATCGCCCAAATATCTCGGCAGATAAAACAGATTTGTGCTGGGAGGCTGACTCGTGCGGGCGATCGCGTCTACAGAATCAATGACTATTATCAACTTTTGGCGATCGTTTAATTTATCGCTAATTTGCTGAAGCAACAAAGACAGAAACCAACTCCCATCATCGGATTCGAGATTTTGAAGTTGAGATCTTAGCTTGACAATTTCCGATGTTTCCCCATTGGCGGCAAGGTATTTGTCAATCAGTTGATTGCAGACAGAAGCGAGAAAATCTTCAGCTCGATTTTTGCCCTCAACGGCAGCGTTGTAATAGATACTGCGAGGATGGGCGGTGACATATTGGGCGAGGATGGAACTTTTGCCGCAGCCGGGAGTGCCGACTATTGTGAAATAACCGCGGCTGTGGGAGTCCAGAAAGTCGGAAATAGCAGAAAAAACAAACTTGCGCCCGACAAAATTCTCGGTTTTTTCTCGCAGGAGTTGCTGAAATTCTTTTGGGTAAGCAGCGGTAGAGATGGGAGTTGAGAGAGGTGAGGAATTCATGTTAGTGCCTCCACCCCTTCTAGCCGCAGGAAATATACGCGGCCGGATGCGTCGCCTGCAACAATTGTGACTCCATCGGGTGCAATAGCGCAACAGGCGATCGGGCTTTCAGCCGTGAAATTAGCAATGACATTTCCACTCCACAAATCCCAGACTTTGATGGTCTTGTCCGATGAACCAGAAATCGCCCGCTTGCCATCAGCACTGACAGCGACTGCTTTTACCGAGTTTCTGTGACCATATAGAAAAAACAGTTCCTTTCGAGTTGTTAAATCCCAGACTTTGATGGTCTTGTCATCTGAACCAGAAATCGCCCATTTGCCATCCTCCGTGACAGCAACTGCATTTACCGAGTCGCTGTGACCTTTGAGAGTAAACTCTTCCTTTCCATTTGTTAAATCCCAGACTTTGAGGGTGTTGTCATCTGAACCAGAAATCGCCCGCTTGCCATCCTCCGTGACGGCCACTGAATTTACCGAGTCGCTGTGACCTTTGAGAGTAAACTCTTCCTTTCCAGTTGTTAAATCCCAGACTTTAATGGTCTTGTCGAAAGAACCAGAAACTGCCCTATTCCCATCACCAGTGACGGCTACTTCATTTACCCAATTACTGTGACCTTCGAGAGTAAACAGTTCCTTTCGAGTAGTTAAATCCCAGACTTTAAGGGTCTTGTCCCACGCACCATAAATCGCCCGCTTGCCATCAGCAGTGAAGACAACTGCTTTTACCGAGTCCCTATGACCTTTGAGAGTAAACTCTTCCTTTCCTGTTGTTAAATCCCAGATTTTGATGGAGTTGTCTGATGAACCAGAAATTGCCTGCTTGCTATCAGCGGCGACGGCAACTGCATTGACCAAGTAGCTGTGACCTTTAAGAGTAAACTCTTCCTTTCGAGTAGTTAAATCCCAGACTTTGATGGTGTTGTCCGATGAACCAGAAATCCCCCACTTCCCATCGGAGGTGACAGCAAATGCTTTTACCGAGTCGCTGTGACCTTTTAAAGTAAACTCTTCCTTTCGAGTAGTTAAATCCCAGACTTTAATGGTCTTGTCGAGAGAACCAGAAATCGCCCGCTTGCCATCAGCAGTGACGGCAACTGCATTTACCCAGTCGCTGTGACCTTTTAAAGTAAACTCTTCCTTTCGAGTTGTTAAATCCCAGACTTTGATGGTCTTGTCGAGAGAACTAGAAATCGCCCTCTTGCCATCAGCAGTGACGGCAACTGCATTTACCCAGTCGCTGTGACCTTCGAGAGTAAACAGTTCATTTCCAGTTGTTAAATCCCAGACTTTAATGGTCTTGTCCCACGAACCAGATAGGGCCAGCTTGCCATCAGGAGTAACGGCAACTGTATTTACCCAGTTACTGTGACCTGCGAGAGTAAACAGTTCGTTTTTAGTTGCTAAATCCCAGACTTTAATGGTCTTGTCCCACGAACCAGATAGGGCCAGCTTGCCATCAGGAGTAACGGCTACTGCTTTTACCGAGTCGCTGTGACCTTTGAGAGTAAACTCTTCCTTTCCATTTGTTAAATCCCAGACTTTAATGGTGTTGTCCGATGAACCAGAAATCGCCCGCTTCCCATCCTCCGTGACGGCTACTGCATTTACCGAGTCGCTGTGACCTTTGAGAGTAAATTGTTCCTTTCCAGTTCTTAAATCCCAGACTTTGATGGTCTTGTCGAAAGAACTAGAAATTGCCTGCTTCCCATCAGCAGTTACGGCTACTGCATTTACTGAGTTGCTGTGACCTGTGAGGGTGCGTAGCAATCCCCTGCGAGGGGGAGTTAAACAGGGTGTCAAAGGACGCAACCAAGGTGCTGTTTTCCAATGCTTTGCTACCTCTGGCATTGCCTGAATCTCTGGTATTTCAAAGTACAGTAAGCGCCCTAACAATTGCCCTGCCAGTTGTGTCTTATCTCGCTCCAAAATATCGGCTGACATCCACATTACCGCTTGAATCAAATCCAGGGCTTTCGCTTTTTCTGGGTTGTAATCTGAGTAAGTTACTGCTTCTGAATCTTCAACTAAATTAAAATCATCAATAAGTGCCTGCACTCCAAACTCAGGATGCTGAATCTTTGCCATCAGAAAGTTAAAATCTGTCAGTTTTTGATAATACTTTTCTAAATTACCTGAGTTGAGATAATTTGGCAGTAAGCTGCCCAGATAAGCACGTTGATAGAAAAGTGGTTTGGCCGCTAACTTGTCAGCAAATTCTCCCATCTCACGCCATCCCTTTTTCTAAATACTCAGTAATCCCTTCGAGTCGCAGGAAATATACGCGGCCGGATTCGTCGCCTGCCACAATTGTGACTCCATCGGGTGCAATAGCGCAACAGGCGATCGGACTTTCACCCGTAAAACTGGCAATGAGATTTCCAGTGGTTAAATCCCAGACTTTGAGGTTTTTTTCCCAAGAACCAGAAATCGCCCGTTTACCATCAGGAGTGACAGCTACTGCTTTTACCAAATCGCTGTGACCAGTGAGAGTAAACTCTTCCTTTCGAGTTGTTAAATCCCAAACTTTGATAGTGTTGTCATGTGAACAAGAAATTGCCCGCTTCCCATCAGTAGTGACGGCTACTGCATTTACAAAGTTGCTGTGACCAGTGAGAGTAAACTCTTCCTTTTTAGTGATTAAATCCCAGACTTTGATGGTGTAGTCCGATGAACCAGAAATTGCCTGCTTGCCATCAGCAGTGACAGCGACTGCATTTACCGAGTCGCTGTGACCATTAAGAGTAAACAGTTCCTTTCCAGTTGTTAAATCCCAGACTTTGAGGGTTTTGTCCCACGAACCGGAAACTGCCCTTTTGCCATCAGCAGTGACTGCTACTCCATTGACTGAGTAGCTGTGACCTTTGAGAGTAAACTGTTCCTTTCCAGTTGTTAAATCCCAGACTTTTAGGGTGTTGTCTTTTGAACCAGAAATCGCCCGCTTCCCATCAGCAGTGACGGCTACCGCATTTACAAAGTAGTTATGGCTTTCATAAGTAAACAGTTTCTTTCCAGTTGTTAAATCCCAGACTTTTAGGGTGTTGTCTTTTGAACCAGAAATCGCCCGCTTCCCATCAGCAGTAATAGCGGCTGCATTGACCGAGTAGTTATGGTCATGAGAAGTAAGCTCTTCCTTTTCAGTTGTTAAATCCCAGACTTTGAGCGTGCTGTCCGAGCAACCAGAAATCGCCCGCTTCCCATCAGCAGTGACGGCTACCGAATTTACCGAGTAGTTATGGCCATGAGAAGTAAACTCTTCCTTTCCAGTTGTTAAATCCCAAACTTTGAGAGTGTTGTCTTTTGAACCAGAAATCGCCCGTTTTCCATCAACAGTGACGGCTACCGAATTTACCGAGTAACTGTGACTATTGAGAGTAAACTCTTCCTTTCCAGTTGTTAAATCCCAGACCTTGAGCGTCCTGTCTCTTGAACCAGAAATCGCTCGCTTGCCATCAGCAGTAACGGCTACCGCATTGACCAAATAGCTGTGACCTTTGAGAGTAAATTCTTCCTTTCCATTTGTTAAATCCCAAACTTTGAGAGTGTTGTCCGATGAACCAGAAATCACCCGCTTCCCATCAGTAGTGACAGCGACGGCCCATACCGAATTACTGTGACCTTTGAGAGTAAACTCTTCCTTCCGAGTTGTTAAATCCCAAACTTTGACCGTTTTATCCTCTGAACTAGAAATTGCTCGTTTGCCATCAAGAGTGACAGCGACGGCCCATACCGAGTTACTGTGACCTTTGAGAGTAAACTCTTCCTTTCCAGTTACTAAATTCCAGACTTTGAGGGTGTTGTCCGATGAACCAGAAATTACTCGTTTACCATCAGCAGTGACAGCAACTGCATTTACCGAGTTACTGTGACCTTTGAGAGTAAACTCTTCCTTTCCAGTTGTTAAATCCCAAATTTTTATGGTATTGTCCCAAGAACCAGAAATCACCCGCTTGCCATCAGCAGTGACAGCAACTGCATTTACATTTACTGAGTAGCCATGACCTTTAAGTGTAAAAAGTTCCTTTCCAGTTGTTAAATTCCAGACTTTTATGGTCTTATCTACTGAACCAGAAATCACCTGTTTGGCATCAGTAGTGACGGCAACTGCATTTACAAAATTTGTGTGACCTTCAAGTGTACGCAGTAATCCTCCTCGGGGGGGAATGAGACAAGGGATTAAAGGACGCAACCAAGGTACTGCTTTCCACTTTTTTGCTACCTGCAGCATTGCCTGAATCTCTGGCATTTCAAAGTACAGTAAGCGGCCTAACAATTGTTCTGCTAGCTTAGCCTTATTTAGTTCTAAAATATCCGCTGACATCCACAACACCGATTGAATCAAGTTCAGAGATTTCGCTCTTTCTGGGTTGTAATCTGGGTTAATTACTGCTTCTAAATCGTCAATCAAATTAAAATCATCAATAAGTGCTTGTACCCCAAACTCAGGATGCTGAATCTTTGCCGTCAGGAAGTTAAAATCTGTCAGTTTTTGGTAATACTTTTCTAAATTACCTGACTTGAGATAATTTGGCAGTAAGCTGCCCAGATAAGCACGTTGATAGAAAAGGGGTTTGGCCGCTAACTTGTCAGCAAATTCTCCCATGTCACACTATCCCCTCTTCTAAATACTCAGCAATCCGTTGATTTACTTCCCGAAAATTTCTCCGCTTTGAATCCATCTCCCGTTTATCTTTCAGAAAGTCAAGGAAACTAGCATGATAGATGGTATAGCAGATTTCTCCTTCTACATTCTGCTTTTTCAAATACTCAACCCACTTCTTTTCTAAAATTTTTTTCACATCGCATTCATCCACCTTGGCAATTCCAGCAATCATCTCGCAGGGAATCGGCGTGCCAATCTCTAGCAAAATATACAAGACAATCTCCATCAATTGCCCAGGCTTAGCGTCAATCTCCATTCGCACCCAATGGTTTTGATAATATTCTTGCAGCCCATCGGGCAATTGCGTTAAACTCAAGTCCTTGTAATCACCCTTAGCAATAGCAGGCAAAACATAGCGCAAATACATAAAATTGTCTTGGCTTTTGTTGGCCACTTGATCCACAAAAATTGTTTCGCTAATACTGCGGGTTTTAATCCAGTTTCTCAGTTTATCTTTATACTCCGGATCGGTATCGATCGCATACCGAATATACTCCTTGATATCATCCTGATTGAAATCAACATACTCCTTGTCTCTTAAATCTAACTCTTTTACCGGAACATCTACTAACAACTGCTTTTTATCCGAACTATATGGTCGCCGCGTCAGCAGAAAATATACGTTATTGGGCAGATTTTTCGGTAAATGTAAAAGATTTACTCCCGGTTCTTGTTCGACTTCATCCAGTGCATCTATCGCAATTACCAAACGATCGCCCGCCGTGAGTTTTCCCGCCACCTGTGCCAGTAAAGTTGGTAAATCGGCGTCTTCTGATTTTGGCAATTGATAGCGGTCAATTAATTGCCGTCGAATGCTCTTCAAAAACAATTCGGGTCTGTTGCGGCGTTCGACGAGAATATTGAAATAGCAGGGAGATTGATTTTCCCAGACGTATTTGGCAACGATCGAGCTTTTGCCCATTCCCGCATCCCCGACGATCGTAAAATAACCGTGAGGATTTTCGGTGATAAATTGCTCAAAAGTCTCAAAAACAAATTGGCGTCCGCAAAACCTCCGAATTTTTTCTTCTATTAACGATCTAAATTCTTCAGGGTAGGGGGCAAATACAGGGTCTAGTTTTGGATAATACTTCTGTTTTAATTTTATAAACAATATATCCAATTTACCGGCACCTTTTTGGTCAACAAGTTGAGGGAAACTATTTCCAAATTTCTTATAAATCTCTCCCAACCGCTGTTTTACAGTAGCTTCTGATATGCTTAATTCTACTGAAAGCTGTGCCTGATTTCGTGGTTCTCTTTCAGGAGATAAAAGTGCTGCTAATAATGTTTCTGTGTGTTCCATCGATAATCCATGTTTCACAGATTCGCCTCTAAGGAATTTTTGCCAATCCATCTAGGTTAACCCCTAATTTAACTTTATTACAACTTACGCGTCATGCACTTAAATCATCCTGAGCCTTGCCAAGGATCTCTTAGACGGCTGGGATGCTTCCCATGCCTGAGCCTTGCGAAGGATAGGGACTCTGCATGACAGTAGTTTAATTATACCTTGAGTATACTTTGATTATACCGACCTCTAATAGACCTAACTTTATACCTCTGGTCAACTTCACTCAATTAAAGTGATGCGATGATTTGATCGGAACACAGACAAGCAGTTATTGATAAACAAGAGAGGTCAGTCAAATGAATTTTAAATTATTCGGCAACTCGCACGGTGACGAAGATAATTTAGATGAAATTTCGTCAGATGGGATAGGTATTAAACTGATTGGCAAAATTGCCGACGAGCTAAGTTATACTCGCACATCTGAGGGGCGAAACTGTCTGTTAATTGTCAAATATTTTCAGCCAACTTTAGTACCATCCCAACCTAGCACTCAAGCTGGTTTTTTTAAGCGTGCGATCGACGTTTTACACAGTTTCAACTGGCTTCAAGAGCAACGAAATCCCCAATCCGAGCCAAGTTATAACCAGCCATTTCATAAAATTAAAATTCAACTAAACAGCGAGATCCAGGCCGTTAGTCAAGTTGTATGGTGGGTCGAGCAGTTACAGCCTCTACCTATTCCCGAAAGAGTTTTGCAGCTTTGTAAACTTGCTGCGATCGAGGGGTTTACCCATGCTGTTCGCCATGCTCACCAAAATCTGTCAGTGGGAACTCCGAAAATCGAGCTGGCGATCGCAGTTTTTAACGAACGCCTAGAGATCGAAATATGGGATTGGGGCAAGCCTTTTGACCTCAAGACCAAGCTGAAAAAAGAATTGCCAGAAAAAACTCTGTTTAGTTGGAACGACCTGGGCTTTACTCTTCACTAAAGCTGTTCTGAATTTGCCAACTTTCCATTGACAATAGCAAGAAACTTTTTTGTGATGATTACTGATATTACCCCCAAGATTCTCGTTGTGGATGATGACCCATCCATCCGCACTCTAGTTCATCGTTTTTTAACTCAGAAATATCAAGTAGATTCGGCAGCAGATGGCGAGACGGCTTTAGCATTGTTTGAGAAATTCAAGCCACTGCTAGTAGTTCTCGATTGGAATTTACCGGATACTACAGGCTATCACCTCTGCCAGGAAATGCAGCGCCGTACTAATGTTTTTGTGGTAATGCTAAGCAGCCGCACCGACGAAGCCGATCGACTTAAAGTCCTGTCCGCCGGTGCTGATGACTATATCTGCAAACCTTTTGGTCTGGCGGAGTTGGCAATTCGTATAGAAGTTGTGTTGAGACGCATGAGGCCTGTCACTCCATCGCGCATCGTATTCGATCGATTCGCGATCGATTCAGCACTTCGGGAAGCAACACTCAACGATCGCATTATCAACTTAACAGCCTTGGAATTTAATATCTTGTATTTTTTGGCTAGTCATTCCGGTCAATCTTGGAGTCGCCAACAGCTAATCGAAAAAATCTGGGGGTGGAACTGCGACGACACAGGAGAAAAGCAACTTGTTACCGTACATATCGGTCAGATTCGCAAGAAAATGATTAAAGTTGATGCTACTGCGTCGCAGTTTATTAAAACTATTCGGGGTTACGGTTACAGGTTTGAGCCGCCCGATCGCAGTGCCATGACAATTTACTAAACTCATCGGCATTAATCAGGTTATAAAAGTATAATTTAGAGCTTTACGGCTCGCTCAAAATAGGTAAAAACCGATTGTGAAAGTTGAGGGTGCCGAATCTGGGTTAGACCAATTTAATATGAAGCTGCATAGACAGTCGTGGACGCAAAAACCCGGTTTCTGCACGTAATTTGGTCATATTCGTTCGATCGCGACAACGAGAAACCGGGTTTTTTGGGGAACCGTACGTTCAGGACTCTATGTATTGGTGTAATTAATTATGTCTAAGGAATGAGAATTAAATAACTTAAAATTTTGATGTTCTTGTGGGATGGGCGTCCCGCCCGTCCAGAAAGGGCGGGCTACGAGATCCCACCCCACTTTCAAGAGTGTAAATTATTTAATTCGCGATCCTAATTACCTAAAAACTGGTATGTTTAAGAGAGATTCGCACTTCCATCCTTGCGTACTTTTACCCCTTAGTAAGGGCTGGCTGTTGGTCTGACGATGATTTCGCTGACATCAACATCCTCAGGTTGTTCGATCGCAAATAAAATCGATCGCGCGATCGCAGCAGCAGGAATAGCTATTCTGCGGAATTCTTGCATTCCCTTTTTTGCGGTTTCATCACTGATGCTGTCGGCTAACTCAGACTCGGTTACTCCCGGCGAAATCACCGTCACCCTAATGTCACCCCCAACTTCTTGTCTCAATCCTTCTGAGATTGCTCTCACAGCGAATTTAGTAGCACAATAAACAGCAGCAGTAGGAGAAACCGCGTGTCCGCCGATCGAGGAAAGATTGATAATCTGACCTGCTTTTTGTGATTTCATGACAGGAAGTACCGCCGCAATGCCGTACAAAACACCTTTGATGTTGACATCAATCATTTGATCCCATTCCTCAACTTTCAATTGGTCGAGTGCTGATAGCGGCATGACGCCAGCATTGTTAATCAACACATCTACCCGATCGAACTTACTTTGGGCAAATTGCACGATCGACTTTAACTGACTGCGTTGCGTCACATCCAGAGCCTGGTATTCGGCTGTTCCACCGTCCGCGCGGATGTCCTTGGCGATCGCTTCTAGGCGATCGGTGCGACGCGCGCCCAAAACAACTCGCGCGCCGTTTTTGGCAAGCAACTTAGCGGTGGCTTCACCGATACCGCTACTAGATCCAGTAATGATAACAACTTTGTTTTCTATGTTTAACATCGTCATTCTCCTTTCTATTTGTTCTCAGATATCAATCCTTTGTAGAGGATGGATATCGATTGATTCGTCTCACCAGAGGGTGTCTTATATACTGAATAAATTGACTGAACGCGCTGCAAAACGTCACTCAAAGTGAACTAATCACTCGCTGTCAAATTATTTAGTTTTCCTACTTTTGTCAGGGGACTGGAAATTTGACCTCGTTTTCTTGAAATACCTCTTTGAGAGTTCCCGCCGCAATCAAGGCGCGGGGAGAGCCGGATGTCACTGTGGTGATATAAATAACTTCCATCAGTTCTTCCGGCACAGCACCATAATTCAAGGCATATTGAGCATGAACTTTGAATAGCGGCATCGTACCTTGTGCGGCAAACCCCGCCAGAGCAACCAACTGACAGGTTTTATTATCCAGCAGCTCACGACCCCAGATATCACCTAGAGAGTATTTTAGCGTCATGTGGGCAAGTTCTGGAAAATCCTTTTGAAGCTGAACAAAATGCGGCGGCAAACCTTTTCCACCTGACAAACTATTCAGGACTTTTTCGCCCCGCTATTGGCGGGTCGTTGTTTCAGAAGGTTGTAGAACTGTTTCTGGCGATCGGCTAGGTGAGACTATAAAGATTGCTCCCGCTACGGTTAGAGTGAAAAATTGTCTGTTCATGATTTTTTCCTTTCTGATGGCTTTCCTTGCAAAGTCATTTTGAGGCTGACCTCAACATCATCAATTTGTCCGATAGTAAATAGAGTCCCTCGCACAATCCCCGAAACAGGAATCGCTATTTTTCGGAATTCTTGTATTCCCTTTTTTGCGGTTTCATTGCTGATGCTTTCTGCTAACTCAGACTCCGTTACTGAAGAGGAAAGCGACTCGCCCCAATTGCGTGCAAGTCGCTGTGACAGACGCCGCAGAACGGAATTTTTACGGCGATGTCATCAGGCCGCAATTCCCTCCGCTCGAATGCCCAGCGAACGAGTAGTTCGCCTCTGACTAAAGCGGCAAGTCCGTAACAGGGACGCATCGATCGGTTCTGTTCAATAGAGGTATTTCCTAGCATTTGCTTTTCTCTTCCTATGCTTAGCTTAGTAAGGGCTTGCTGTGGGTCTGACGATGATTTTGCTGATACCAACCTTGTCAGGTTGTGCGATCGCAAATAGAATCGATCGCGCGATCGCAGATCCGATGGCAGGGGTATTAATAATGGCATTCAGCAAATTTTTGGAAGGAGTTTGTTTCTTGCAAACTGCTCAAACGTGGTTGGTGTGGCTGCTTCGGGTGTTCGTACCGTTGCGTAAATTCCGTTAGGATTTCCCAGGGCAAGGAATAGGTCGCCTAACTCTTTTTGGACAGTAAGAGTTGCTCCCATCAATCCCAGGCGCTGTTGGATCGATTCAATTGTCACTTGGACATACTCGATCGGTCGATCGAGCAATTTTGAAAGGACAGCCGTTGTTTCCAAGAGCGTTAAATTTTCTGGCCCCATCAAATTACGAGTCCACTGACCTGCCCAAGTATCGTCGAGTAGATATTTTGCCGCCTCATCGCCGATATCGTCAGCACTAATCCAAGGCATATCGTGGTCGCTAGCGTAGGGGAAGTATACGGATTGGTCTCGCTGAATCGAATCGACTGTATCCAGGAAATTCTCCATAAAATAGCCAGGACGCAGATGCAGCACATTTGAAGAAGTTTGATTGAAAATTGATTCGACGTTCCCACTGAATGAGACTGTACCCAAGTTCGATCCGGCACCCGCACCAATGCTAGAAATGTTGACGACTCGCTTGATGTTGTTTTCACCGACTGCTTTAGCCCCAGCCATTGCTGTCTGGATATACCAGTCGCACAAGCTTGGTGTATCAAGTTTTGGCGGAGTCAACCAAAACAAAGCATCTGCATTTTGTGTTGCTTCGATCAACCCGATCGTATCATCGCTGCCGATCGGCTTCACTGTCGCACCTTGAGCAACTAAATCTGCTAACTTCTCTGGATGTCGTGTCAGAAGAATGGTTTCGGCTCCAGCCTGTATAACTTTCTCAGCAGTACGTCGTCCAATATTGCCTGATGCGGCTGCAATTACAATTCTCATATCTTTTATCCTCTCTGGATTAATGTTCGATCGAGAAATTCAATTAAACACGGGCAAAGCATTACTCTGCATTGAAAAATTGGCGCAAATTTTGTGTACTACCCCATGCCTCAAGAGCGGGGATAGGATTCCAGTATTCGCGGTAGTGAACGATCGTGCCATCTTTGGTTTCCAATCGCATTACATACTCTTGCTGATATTGGCGACCTGTGGCGACAATCAAGGCTTCCCCATGCACCTCAGCAAGTAAAAGATTGGGATTTGACGTTTGATATTCGCGAACATTCGTGAATATCAAATTTTGCATCTGTGCTGGCACATCTTTCATGTAATTGTAGATGGCAAATTTACCTTCTAATCTTTCTGGTGAACCGAGAGCAGAAGCATACGGAAATTCAACGACTGCATCTTCAGAAAACAGATCTACCCAAGCTGGGATATCCTTTCCGATCAGTGCGAGATGGTCAGATAAAAACTGTGCAGGCGTTTTGTTGTTTAACATCGTTATTTTCCCTTGACTGGTTTCGATGTGTTCATGATATGAGTGAAAGTCAGGGTTTTAAATACACAGACCTCGCACTTTATTGCCTAATCCTCCAAAATGAGATGTTATGAATGGATAAAGACGACCTATAATCAGCGAAAGAAAATAATTAAATTATTCCCAAAACTAGGATGGCGATTGAAATGCTCAACCACGGCGCGATCGACAATCAGTGTAAAGAATTGGCGGCATTACTAACTCGGCACACCGACGGCAAAGGGAACGGTTTTCATAAAACAGCAGTAGATGGGCTGGAATTTCAGCGAGAATCTTCTGTTTCCATTGCACTACACGGTATAACTGAACCTATCCTCGCCATCCTCGTTCAGGGCAAAAAGGAAGCATTGCTGGGTGAGGAAATCTATCGTTATGGGGCGGCTCAATATCTTGTTGTTTCGGTGGATTTGCCTCTGAGCGGATTTATTGTTGAGGCAACTCCAGACAAGCCTTATTTAGGATTCAAGCTAAATTTAGACCCTCGCCAACTCTGCGATACGATCGCTGCCCAAACCAGCTCAAGCGTGAGTAAGAAAGAGAACTCTGTCAGAGGTTTGTTCGTCAGCACCGCCGATGCACCGTTGCTCGATTGCGCCCTACGATTGACAAAACTTTTAGATACACCGCAGCATATTCCTATGCTGGCTCCAATAATTATCCGGGAAATTTATTATCGCCTGTTAATCGGCGAACAAGGCGAAGCTGTCCGCCAAATTGCGACATCGGGTAGCAATATGCAGCGCATCTCTGAGGTTCTCAAACTGATTAAGACTGATTTTGCACAACCGATGCGGATTGAGAACCTGGCAGGGCAGGCTAATATGTCTCCCTCATCTTTCCATCACCATTTCAAGGAAGTGACATCAATGAGTCCGCTGCAATATCAAAAGCAATTAAGACTATTGGAAGCGCGTCGCCTGATGCTGGCCGAAAACTCCGATGCTGCCAATGCGGCTTATCAGGTGGGTTATGAAAGTCCCTCACAGTTCAGCCGCGAATATTCCCGGATGTTCGGTGCGCCGCCGATTAGGGATATTGAACGTTTACGCATGGCCTGAGTGTAAACTCGTAATGCCTTGAGATGCAATCAGTTGATAGCTTTTGGCAAGGTCAGGATTTTTGAACTTCGAACCAACGGCAGGGCGTTTACCATGAGGCAAATACAAGACTTTTTTTGTTGTTGTTAAGCTGCTACGCAGCTAAACCGGATAAAATAGCATTGCCTTTATTTTTGATTTTTCGATCCCATTTAATAACCATT